>NZ_JBEXUS010000015.1:0-112472 GCF_040614455.1 Nocardia sp. NPDC005978 | reverse complement strand
GGCGCTGGCGCCGGACCTCGCGCGCAGCGCCTGGCATCTGGCCGCGGCCGGCACCGGACCGGACGAAACCGTAGCCGCCGCACTGGAATCGGCGGCCGAACGAGCCCGCGAGCGCATCGGGCACGCGTCGGCGGCGGCGGCGCTGGAACGGGCGGCACAGCTGACCCCGGATCCGGTGGACCGGGCCCGCCGGTTGACGCTGGCGGTGGAGACCGCGATGGAGGCGGGGCACACCGACCGCGCGCTACGCGTGGCCGAGGCCGCCGCGCACGCGCCGCTCGACGCCGTGCAGCGAGCCCGGGTGCTCGCGGTCCGGGCGCTGATCGAGTTCGAGTTCGGCTCGCTGCGCCGTGCGCATCAGCTCACCCTCGAGGCCGCGGACCAGGTGGCGACGATCGACCCGGAGCGCGCGGCCTGGCATCTGGTGGAGGCGGGCCGAATCGCTTGGAACGCGGGTGATATCGCGGGCGTTCACGATGCGCACGATCGGCTGTCGGCTCTCCCTGCCGACACCGTCCGCACCCCGCGATCGGCCCTGCGCGGCGGGGTCGCGCTGCTCACCGGTGAGCTGCGGCTCGGCATCGGGCTGATCCGCGAGAATGTCGCCTTCGGCGGCACGGTGCCGATCGACATGATCTCTCTGCGTTTGCCTTTCGCGCTGCAGTCCGCGCTCATCGGCGACATGGACCGTGCCCACGAGAACCTCCGCGAGCTGATCGCACTGGTGCGCGAGCGCGGGATGATCGGCTGGTTTCCGTTCGTGGCCTGCACTCTCGCCAACGCCGAGCTCATCATGGGCAGGCTGCGCGATGCCGAATCGACCGCCACGGCCGCCCTGCGCATCGCCACCGATATCGGGCAACCCGCACGGGTCGCCGGGGCCGAGTCGATCCTGGCGATGCTCGCGGCCCGGCGTGGTGAGCAGGACCGCTGCCGGGAGCTCGCGGAGCGGAATCTGCGCAGTGCCCCCGGGGATGTCAACGTCCTCGACGTCACGCACTGCGAATGGGCGCTGGCACTGCTGGATCTCGGCCTGGGCAGGCACGACCGGTCGCTGGCGCGCTTCGAGGCGCTGTACCACGGGCCCGCCCGGGCCCGCGGGCACTGGATCGACCTGCTCGCCGATCTGATCGAGGCCGCCGTCCGGGCGCGCCGCCCCGAACGAGCGGACCGTGCGCTGGCCGAAATCGAGGACTGGGCAGCCGCTTTGGACACCCCCTGGGCCGAAGGGCTGCTGCTGCGCTGCCAATCGCTGGTGGCGGGCAACGGTGCGAGCTTCGACCGCGCCCTGAAACTGCACGCCGAGGCCGATCGCCGGTACGACCACGCGCGCACCGCGCTGCTCTACGGCGAATGGCTGCGCCGCGAGCGCCGCATGCAGGAGGCCCGCACCCACCTGCGCGCCGCGTTGCACACGTTCGAGCAGCTGGGCGCGGCCCCGTGGGCCGAGCACGCCCGCGTCGAATTGCGCGCCGCCGGCGCGGGCGCGGCCCCGGAACGCGGTGACGATCTCGCCGCGCTGCTCACTCCCCAGGAGTTGCAGGTGACCCGGCTGGCCGCCGCCGGAGCGACGAACAAGGAGATCGCGGCCCAGCTGTTCCTCAGCCCCAAGACGGTCGGTCACCACCTGTACCGAGCCTTCCCCAAGCTGGGTGTGAGCAACCGCGTCGAACTCGCCCGGCTGTCGCTGGCCTGAGGGCCGAATCATGTACCGGAGCCTGCGCGCCGTCCGCGGGCGGACCGGATCCTCGACCCGGCGCGTGTGGTGGTCACCGCTCCGTGACCGCCGCACTCCCGCTGGTCTTCGTACCGCTGCTCGCGGGCGTGGTCTTCGGCAGCGCGCCCCGGATCGAATCTGCGCCCCGGTGTCCAGCGGTGGATTCCCGGTGCGGTACGGAATCACGCCCATACCCGCCCGGTCCTGGATTTGTGTTCGGTTCCGTCGCGACTTGCGGGTATGGGACGCGGGCGCTTCGGACTTCCATTCGTTGGACGAATGCCGTCCGGGCCCGCGTGCCCGGTTCCTACCCGGAGGTGGACTCGATGCTGTACGGACGGAGTGATGCGGAGCGTGTGATCCGGGGCCTGCTGGTGGCGGGCGCGGAGGGGCGCAGCGGGGCGCTGGCGGTGATCGCGGGCGCGGGTGAGGGCAAGTCCGCGCTGTTGGCACAGACCGCGATCTGGGTCCGCACGGGCGAATCCTCCTCGGCTGCACCGGGATCGGAATCCGCGCCGGTGCGTGCCGCGCGGTGGCGGGTACTGCGGGTCACCGGCGTGCAGAGCGGGGGTGAGATCGCGTTCTCCGGATTGCGGCGGCTGCTGGAGCCGGTGCGGGAGCACATCTCGGTGTTGCCCGCCCCGCAGCGGACGGCGCTGAGTGCGGCGCTGAGTTCGGATCCGGCGGATCCGCCGGAGCGATTCCTGGTCGGGCTCGCGGTGCTGTCGTTGCTGGCCGAGGCGGCGGGCCGGGGGCCCGTACTGTGCTCGGTCGATGATGCCCAGTGGGTGGACCGGCCGTCCGTGGACGCGCTGCTGTTCGCCGCGCGGCGGCTCGGAAGCGACGGTGTCGTCATGCTATTCGCGGGACGGCCGGAATTCGAGGCCCCGGGTGTCCCGGTGCTGACGCTGCCTCCGCTGGACGCCGACGCGGCCCGAGCCCTGCTCGCGGCGCGAAATCCCGATCTGGCCCTGGAAATTCGCGAGCGTGTGATCGCCGAATCGGCCGGCAATCCGCTGGCCCTGCTGGAATTGCCCGGCATGAACACCGAGTCACCGCCGGTGGGTCCGATGGCGCTGTCCGAAAGACTGCAGTCCGGCTTCGGCGGTCAGATCGCGCGATTGCCGGAGAGCACCCGCTTCGCGCTGGTGGTGGCGGCCGCCGAGCACGGTGGCGATCTCGGGGTGATTCTCGCGACGCTGCGTGAACTCGGTTCGGGCGCACATGCTCTGGCGGCGGCCGAAGGAACGGGAATGCTGGCGGTCACCGCTCGTTCGGTGCGCTTCCGGCATCCGCTGATCCGTGCGGCGGCCTACCGCTCGGCCACGGCCGCCGAGCGGGTCACCGTGCACGGCGCGCTGGCGGTCGCGTTGGCGGCGGAACCCGAGCGGGCGGTCTGGCATCGCGCCGCCGCCGCGACCGGACCGGACGAAACCGTCGCGGCGGCTCTGGAGGTCACCGCCGAGAGTGCTCGCGGGCGGACCGGCCACGGCGCGGCGGCGACCGCGTGGGAGCGGGCGGCCCGGCTCACCCCGGATCCGGCGCAGCGGACGCGCCGCCTGGTGCACGCGGTCGAGAATGCCGCCGACGCTGGACAATTCACCCGCGCGTGCCTGCTGGCCCGGCAGGCCCGGGAGTCGACGCGCAGCCCGGCCCATCGGGCCCGGCTGGCGGGGGTACTGGCGCACATCGAGTTCGAGCACGGCTCCCCGGTGATCGCGCACCGGCTGCTGCACGCCGGCGCGACGGAGGCGGCGGCCATGGATCCGGCGCTGGCGGCGGCGATGCTGTTCGACGCGGGCCGAATGGCTTGGTTTCTGGGTGATCTCGACGCGTTCCGGGATTCGCGCACGGTGCTGGCCGGTCTCGCGCCGAGCCCGGATCGCGATCGATTCCTGCGGTACTACGACGGCATCCTCGCGCTCTACGGCGCGGATCTGGCGGCGGGTATCCGCCTGATCCGCGGCAATGCGGCCGCGCCGCAGGATGTTCGGCATCATTCGCCACAGGTCCGGTTCGTGCTCGCGACGCAGACCCTGATCGTCGGCGATCTCGACACCACCCGGGAGATTCTGGCCGACCTCGCCGAGGGCTGCCGGGTGCGGGGCCTGCTCGGCTGGCTGGCTCTAACCGAATTGTGGCAGGGCACTGTCGAATTCATGCTCGGACACTTCCGGGAGGCGGAGCTGCTCACCACCGAGGGCAGGCGGATCGCCCAGCACATCGGTCAGCCGGTCCGCATCGTGCACGCCGATTCCAACTTGGCGCTGCTGGCCGCGGTGCGCGGCATGGCCGTCGACGGCCCGGCGGGGGCTGCGCGGGGAGCCGCGGACGGCGGCCTCGGCGTCGCGGGCAACGGGAGCGGCGCTACGGGAAGCCGGCTCGGCACCGCCGGCGGCGGGCTCGGCACCGCGAGCGGCGAATTCAGTCCGTTCCACCGCGCGCATGTCGACTGGGCGCGCGCCTTGGCGGATATGGGTGCGGGCCACTACGCCCGGGCGCTGGACCGCATGGAGGCGCTGGGCGCGATTCCGACCGCCCGCCACGCGCAGTGGCTGCCCGTGCTCGCGGACCGAGTGGAAGCGGCGGTGCGCCTGGATCAGCGGGAGCGCGCCGTCCAACCGCTCGCGGAACTGCGACTGTGGGCCGAGGCCCTCGAAACGCCCTGGGCCGAAGCACTGCTCCTGCGCGCCACCGCGCTCCTGGACGACGACCCCGCCGCGTTCGCCCGCGCGCTGGAGTCGCACACCGCCCAGTGCCGCCCCTTCGACCGTGCTCGCACCGGCCTGCTCTACGGGGAGTGGCTGCGCCGCGAGCGCCGCACAACCGAGGCCCGAGCCGAATTACAGGACGCCCTACGGACTTTCGAGCGCCTGGGCGCGGACCCCTGGACCACGCGAACCCGCAACGAACTGCGCGCCGCCGGGGTCGGCACGCTCCCCGCCCCGCAACCCGACCCAACCGCGCAGCTCACCCCCCAGGAGCTCCAGGTGGCCCGCCTGGCGGCCGCCGGCGCGACCAACCGGGAGATCGCCGCACTCCTGTACGTGAGCCCGAAAACGGTCGGCCACCACCTGTCCCGCTCGTTCCGCAAACTGGGCGTGGCCGGCCGCAAGGACCTGGCCCGCCTCGAATTGCACTGACACATAATCTGTTCCGCCGGGAGCGGACGATTTGCGCACCGCCCGAAGCGGGCACAATCGCTGACGACGCTCGCGGCGCGGCGACCGAGAACCACTCGGCGACCATGCACCACGTCGAGACCATGCCCACATCATGTGTATCACTAAGGCACAGATCCGTTTTGCACCGACCGCTGCGAGCCACTATTGCTGACGACGGTCGTCACAGCATTCCGTGACGCCGTCTAAGGGGGGTGCGCCGAGGCTATGGCCGGAGGTGAGTCCGTTGCCGGGTGGGGACGTGAGAGGGGTGGCGGACCGGCGACGTTGCGGATCGGGGCCGACCGGCGGCGTGGCGGAATCGGCGCGCCGGGTCACCGTGTCGAGCGGGTCGGCAGCAGGTCGGTGAGTGCCTCGTCGAGGGTTGGGAAGCGGAAGCGGAACCCCGTTTGTCGCAGGACCTCCGAGGTGGCGTGGCGGCCGGTGAGGCCGAGGGCGGGATCGCTGCGCAGGAACACCGCGCCGAGGGTCAGCGCCGGGGCGGGGGTGGGCGGGGACCAGGGGCGGCGGACCTGGCGGCGCAGCGTGGTCATGAGTTCCCGGTTGCGGACCGGGAAGTCGGTGGCGGCCACGACGATTCCGCCGGGGAGGCTCACCCTGGGGTCCAGGCCGAGGGCGGCGCGCACGATGGCGAGCCAGTCGTCGCGATGGATCCAGCTGAACCACTGCCGTCCCGAGCCGACGCTGCCGCCCAGGCCGAGCGTGGCCAGCCGGACCAGCATGCGCAGCGCGGGCGCGTCCGGATCCAGCACGATGGAGGTGCGCAGGATGGTCGAGTGCGCGGCGTTGGCCCCCTCGAAGGCCCGCTCCCACGGTTCGGCGACGCCGGTCATCTGCGGCAGGCCCGGCTGCGGCAGCGGGGTCGTTTCGGTGCAGCGGATTTCGCCCGCGTCGGACCAGATCGCCGTCGTGCTCGCCTGTACCCAGTGGTCGATCGGCCGATCGAGACCCTTGGCCGCGGTCACCAGCGCCCGGGTGGAATCGACACGGCTGTCGCGCAGTTCGGCGATATTGCGCGGGGTGGGCCGCACGTCGACGAGCTTGCCCGCCAGGTTGACCACGGCGGTCGGTCCCGAATTCCGCAGCGCGGCAACCCATTCACCGAACGTGCGGCCGTCCCATTCGTACTGCTCGTACGGCAGTTCCGGGTTCCGACGGCGGGTCAGGATGCGAACCCGCTGCCCCCGGCAGGTGAGATCGGCGGCCAGGCTTCGGCCCAATGCGCCGGTGCCACCGGCGATCACGACGGTGAGCGCGTCGGCGGCCGGTTCGAGCCCGGCCGGCCGCGCCAGCCGCGCGAAGCCGGTGTGCGCGTCGGCCTGGAGCAGTTCGCCGACCACTTTGCGGGCGATCGGCGCGGTGAGTCCGGTGAAGGTGAGCCGCTGGCGCAGCTCGGTGCCGCCGTCCCGCGGGGTCAGCGTCCAGCGCAGCCGCATGACGCCGGCGGGTTCGGGCTGCTCGATGGTGATTTCGCGATCCGGCACGAAGGTCGCGAGCGTGAAGGGCTTCGCGAACCGCCCGTGTATCGCCTCGGTCGCGCGCCCCCGCGGCAGGTAGTCACCGGTCGCCCCGACGCCCGGGGCGGCGTGCATCCGCACCGAGGTGACGGCCGGATTCCATTCGGGCCAGCGGGCCGGGTCGCCGAGCACCGCCCAGAGCCGCTGCGGCGGGAGTGCGATCCACTGGCTGTACGTCGTTGTACGAGGCATGCGTCAACGCTATTACCGCAGTGTCCGGCTGGGAAGCGTGTCCTGGATCGCACCGGGGCGGCCCACCCCGGAATATGAAGCGCGCCACCGGGGTCGGCATCCCACCCGTCCTACCGCCACACCTCGCCGAGCGCGGTCATCGCCGTGGGCGCGGGCGCTGGGACCGGGGGCGGGGTCCGGGAGAAGCGCGGGGCGGGGGCGGGCTGGCGCATGCCGTCCAGATCGACCAGGGTGCCGCGGGCGGCGAGATGCGGGTCCGCGGCGGCCTCGGTGAAGGTGCGCACGGGGGTGACGCAGGCGTCGACGCCGTCGAACAGTTCGCACCACTGCGCCTGGGTCCGGCTCGCGAACTTCTCGGTGAAGACCTTGCGCAACTCCTCCTGCCCGTCCGGATCCATCTGCGGCGGAAGCGATTCCGGGTCCAGTTCGAGCACCCGCAGCAGCTCGGCGTAGAACTGCGGCTCGAAGGCGCCCACGGCGAGGTGCCGGTCGTCGGCGGTCCGGTAGGTGTCGTACCAGGCCATTCCGGTGTCCAGCAGGTTCGCCCCGCGCTCCTCGGACCAGTGGCCGCCCTGGTGCAGACTCCAGATCGAATGCGCCAGGGCCAGTACGCCGTCGACCATGGCCGCGTCGACCACCTGCCCCCGGCCCGAGCGCTGACGCTCGAGCAACGCCGACAGGATGCCGACCACCAGGAAGACCGAGCCGCCGCCGTAGTCGCCCAGCAGATTGATGGGCGGGACGGGCCGCTCACCCTTGCGCCCGATGCCGTTGAGCACGCCGGTGAGCCCGATGTAGTTGATGTCGTGCCCGGCCTGCTGCGCGCGCGGCCCCTGCTGACCCCAGCCGGTCATCCGGCCGTACACCAGGCGCGGATTGCGGTCGGTCACCAGCTCGGGTCCCAGACCGAGCCGTTCGGCCACGCCCGGGCGGAAGCCCTCGATCAGGACGTCGGCGCGATCGAGCAGATCGAGCACGTCGGCCACGTCCTGCGGATTCTTGAAGTCGGCCTCGACCAGCGTGCGCCCGCGCAGTTGTGCCCGCATGGGCCCCAGCCCGGAACGGTCGCCGCGGCGTTGGACCCGCACCACGTCCGCACCGAGGTCGGCGAGCAGCATGCCGGCGTGCGGGCCGGGTCCGATGCTCGCGATCTCGACGACCCGAATGCCCGCCAACGGGCCCTGTACGGCGCTCAACGTCAACCCCCTGCGGTTCGCGTGCGAATACCCCAGAAGTAGAACACGTTACAGATTGGCCTGCCAGTCGATCGGGCTAAGCTGCGCTGATGACCGACTCGAATCTGCCGCGCGGGATCGGCAACCCGGCGACCAGCGCCTTCGCACTGGTCGGCTACACCCGCCTCGAACAGTTCTCCGGAGTATCGGAGAAGGAGCTGCTGGCACTGCACGGTGTGGGGCCCAAGGCCATTCGCGTGCTGCGGGAAACCCTCGCGGCCGAGGGCCTGCCGCCCATGGCCTGATCCACGGCGTGGGCCCGATCTCAGTCGACGAAGGCGCGTTCGAGAATCGCGCCGGTGTCGACCCCCGCGGGCAGGGTGCCGAACGCGATACCCCAGTCGCCGCCGAACCGCGTGGCGCAGAAGGCATCCGCGACAGCCGGGTGCCCGTGCCGCACCAGCTGCGCGCCCTGCAGCACCAGCGCCATCAGCTCGACCACGCGCCGGGCGCGGAACTCGATGTCGGCCAGATCGGTGAGTTCCTTGCCGATGCGGTCGATGGCGTTGTCCAGGTGCGCGTTCGCGCCGCGCGCCAGCGACACCTCGTTGAAGTAGGCCTCGACGGTCTCGGGCTGGCGCCCCATGGCGCGCAGGGCGTCCAGGGCCGCCACGTTCCCCGACCCCTCCCAGATCGACATGAGCGGAGCCTCGCGGTACAGCCGCGGCATGCCCGATTCCTCGACATATCCGTTGCCGCCCAGGCATTCCAGCGCCTCGGCGGCGTGCACGGGCGCACGCTTGCACACCCAGTACTTGGTGACCGCCAGGGCGATACGGCGCAGATTCGCCTCCGCCGGATCGGTCGCGGCCCGGTCGGTCGCACCGGCCAGGCGCATCATGACGGTGGTCGCGGCATCGGATTCGATCACCAGGTCGGCCAGCACGTTGCGCATGGCGGGCTGGTCGATCAGGTTGGCCCCGAACGCTTTTCGATGCCGGGCGTGATGCACCGCGTGCACCAGGCCGGCGCGCATGCCGGTGGCCGAGCCGATGACGCAGTCCAGGCGCGTCATATTGACCATCTCGATGATGGTCTTCACGCCCGCACCCTCCGCGCCGACCAGCCAGCCCACCGCGTTCTCGTACTCGATCTCCGAGGAGGCGTTGGACTTGTTGCCGAGCTTGTCCTTGAGACGTTGCAGGCGAAGGGCATTGAGCGACCCGTCCGGCAGCACACGCGGCAGCAGGAAACAGGACAGACCGCCGGGCGCCTGGGCCAGGGTCAGGAACATGTCCGACATGGGCGCGGAGGTGAACCACTTGTGGCCCACGACCCGGTAGGTGCCGTCGGCCTGCGGCGTGGCCACGGTGGTGTTGGCCCGCACGTCGGAGCCGCCCTGCTTCTCGGTCATCGACATGCCCGCGATCAGACCGGCTTTGGACGCGGGATCGCGCAGCCCGTAGTCGTACACGCGCGAGGCCAGCAGCGGTTCGAACGTCGCGGCCAGTTCGGGATTGTGCCGCAGTGCGGGAATCACCGCGTAGGTCATGGAGATCGGGCACATGTGGCCCGCGTCGGCGATGCCCCAGGTGTAGAACTTGGCCGCGCGCGCCACGTGCGCGCCGGGACGCGGGTCCTGCCACGGGGAGCCGTGCAGCCCGTGCTCGACCGCGACCCGCATCAAATCGTGCCAGTGCGGGTGGAATTCGACCTCGTCGATGCGGTGGCCGTAGCGATCGTGGGTCCGCAGCACCGGCGGATGGTCGTTGGCCAGCCTGCCCCACTCCTGCGCCCGCGCACCACCGGCGAGCGCGCCCAGGGTGCGCACTTCGCTCTCGGCCCAGCCCGCGCCCTCGCGGTGCAGGCCCTCCAGCAGCGCGGGATTGCGAGAGTTGTCGAACGGCACCAGGTTCGGGACCTGATTGAACACTTCATGCGTCGGCATGCGGGACTCCTTGTTCCAATTCCATGCGGTCACCGGCCGGGGACGCCGAGTGCGCGCAAAGCGAAGGCGACGAGTTCGGGCACCACCGACTCGCTCTCGAGTTCTTCGGCCAGCGGTCCGACCAGCACCTCGCCGATCGCGCCGACCAGGGCGGTGGCGCTGGTGCGCGCGTCCTGCGGCGGAAGTTGCCCGGTGGCGACACCTGCGGCGATGGCGGATTCGAAGGTCTCGGCGAAAGCCCGCCGGAAGCGCAGGCGTTCGGCGTCGACGGCGGCGTCCACCGGTTCGGCCAGCAGCACGTAGGCCAGCCGGGGGTTCTTGAGGGCGCGTCCGGCGAAGGTCTCGACGGCCGCGGTGACCCGGTCGCGGGCGAAGACGCCCGCGGCGGTGGGTTCGGCGGGTTCGGCGCCGCCCGCCACGGCGACCGCCGCGACCTCGCGGGTGACCACCTCGCGGAAGACCGCCGTCACCAGTTCGGCCTTGCCGCTGAAGCTCTTGTAGACCGTGCCGGTGGCGACCCCGGCCTCGGCGGCCACCGCGGCGACCGACAGTCCGGCGTAGCCGTCGCGGGACAGCACGGTCATGGCGGCCCGCACGATCGACGCGGCCTGGGCGTCGAGGCGGGCCTGGACAGCGGGAGTTCTGCGGTAGGCCACACAAGAAGTGAACCATTGATTCATTTCTTGACGCAAGGCCTGATTTACGGCGTATGGTCGGCCCGGTGAGCGTACGAGTCGAACGCAATGGCCCCGTGACCACCGTGATCCTGCATCGCCCCGAGGCCCGCAACGCGGTGGACGGCCCCACCGCCGCCGCCTTGGCCGCGGCCTTCCGCGAGTTCGACGCCGACCCGGACGCCGCGGTCGCCGTGCTCTGGGGCGACGGCGGCACGTTCTGCGCGGGCGCCGACCTCAAGGGCCTGGGCACCGAGCGCTCCAACCAAGCCACCCCGGAGGGCGACGGGCCGATGGGCCCGACCCGCATGCGCCTGTCCAAACCCGTCATCGCCGCGGTCTCGGGCTACGCGGTGGCGGGCGGCCTCGAACTCGCGATCTGGGCCGATATGCGAATCGCGGAGCAGGACAGCACTTTCGGCGTCTTCTGCCGCCGCTGGGGCGTCCCGCTCATCGACGGCGGCACGGTGCGCCTGCCCCGGATCATCGGCGCCGGGCGCGCCATGGACCTGATTCTCACCGGCCGCGCGGTCGACGCGAACGAGGCGCTGCAGATGGGCTTGGTCAACCGGGTCGTCCCGGTCGGCGAATCCCGCTCCGCCGCAGAGGAACTCGCGGCACAACTGGCCGCACTGCCGCAGACCTGCCTGCGCTCGGATCGGATGTCCGCCCTGGAGCAGGAGGGGCTGGACGAACCCGCCGCGGTCGCGAACGAATTCCAGCACGGCGTGCGCGCCCTGCTGGACGGCGCGCTCGACGGCGCGGCCCGCTTCGCCGCCGGTTCGGGGCGGCACGGGCAACCGAGCTGAAGCACGCACTCCCGCGCTGATCCGGCGGCTCGAACGCGTCGGCGCGCCCCGGTACGCTGCGCAGCGATGAATCGGCTGAGCGTGGTGGACGAGATCTTCCTGCGGGCGCACCGGGGCATGGGCACCCCGATCGCCCTGCAGGGCCTGTGGCGTACCGCCGATCCGATCGACGCCGCACTGCTGATCCGGGTGCACGAGGCGCTGCGCACCGGCCCGCTCGGGCGGCGCGTGGTGCGCGGCCGCGTCCCCGGCGCGCGCCCGCGCTGGCAGCCGAACGCGCAGGCGCATCCGCTCACCCTGACCGAGGCCGCGATTCCCGCTGCCGCCCTGCTGGATTGGGCCGATGGCCAGGGCACGGACCTGGATCCGGAATTCGGTCCCGGGTGGCGGCTGTCGAGCGTGAATCTGCTGGACGGCGGCAGCGTCGCCGCGCTGACCTGCTCGCACAGCCTGGCCGACGGCCGGGCGCTGACCCTGGCCATCGATCACGCGCTGACCGGCACTCCCCTGGCGGATCCGGCGGCGGGCCATTCGGATTGGGCCGACGCCCGGCGGCAGTGGCGCACCGTCATCGGCGGGACCGCCCGCGCGCTGCGGCGCGGGATCCCCGCACGCCCGCCCGCTCCGGCGCCGCGCCCGGCGCCCCGGATACGCGCCGGCGGCGTGACAGCGTCCGCGGCACTGCAGATTCCGGCTCGCGAGTGGAATCGGGTGGCGGTCGCCCACGACGGCACCGCGAACAGCCTGTTCGTGTACGTGGTCGCGACAATGCTGTGGGACAGCGGTTTCGAGCCGGATACCATCGCCGCCAGCCTGCCGGTGGACACCCGGGACGAACCCCGGGTCGACAACGACATGGCCATGACCGAGATCGCGATCACGCCCGCCGACACCCCGGCCTCGATCCGCCATCGGGCCAGGGCCGCGTACGAACACCGGATGAGCAGTCCGGGCGGCATTCCCGAGGAACTGCTCCAGGTCCTGCCCGATCGCTGGGCGCACCGGCTCGCCGCGGGCGCGGGCGAACGAGACATCCTGTGCTCCAACATCGGAACCCTGCCGGACTCGCTGCTGTTCCTCGGCGCGCACCCGTGCACCGGGGTGGCGGCTCGCGCCATCCACCCCGGACTGCGGGCCGATCGGTTGCCGCGCACCCGGCTCTCGGGCTACTTGACCCGGATCGCGGACGGCTACACGCTGTCGCTGGTGAGTCTGGATCCCGATGCGGTGCCGGACAATTCGGCGCTGTCCGCGCTCGCGACCGGGGTGCTGTCCGGCCTCGGCCTGGACGCGACCGGCTGGTAGCCGGCGCGCCGTTCACACGGCGGCCGCACTCCGCGTCACCCGGGCCAGCACGTGGCCGGGCACCTCGATTCCCGGCTCCAGATCATCCGCCGAGCTGGGCGGCTCCCAGACCTGACGCAGCGGCAGCACGCCCGCCCATACCCCGCCGTTCTCGATGTCGGCCGCGTCGTCCCGGGGACCGCCGGTGCGGACCTTCACCGACGCCTCGGTGAGGTCCAGGGCCAGCACCATGGTCGCGGCCATCTCCTTCTTGCTCGGCGGGCGCACCCCGTCCCAGGCGCCGGGCGCGGCGTGCTCCACGATCACCCGCAACGCCGCCATCCGTTCCTGATAATCGGTGACCTCGACCGGCCGCGCGTGAATGACGGCCGAGCGGTAGTTCATGGAGAAGTGCATGGCCGAGCGCGCGTAGACGAGCCCGTCCACCAGCGTGACCGAGACCGACACCGGCCCGGTCAGCGCGGCTCGCATGTTCCCGGCCCCCGTCGAGCCGTGCAGGTACAGCGTGTCCCCGGACCGGCCGTAGATGGTCGGGATCACGACCGGACTGCCGCCGAGCACCACTCCCAGGTGGCACAGCAGGCCCGCGTCCAGCACGGCGTCCAGCTCCGCGCGGTCGGTCCGCCCCCGCTCCCTGGAGCGGGTCAGGCTGCTGCGCGGGGTGGGCGACAATGGCACCCGTGTCACTTGCTCGGTCATGGGACCAGCATCGCGCGAAGAATGGCCTCACCAAATAGCCAATTCCCCGCCCGATTCGCAGACCACTCGGGGAGGAAGTCCGTGCCGTTCACCCTGGCCCATCCGGCGGCGGTCCTACCGCTGCGCGGCCGCCTGTGGCTGCCCGCGCTGATCGCGGGGAGCCTCGCGCCCGACGCCGGGTACTACGCGCCCATCGGAATAGACGGCGCTCTCACCCACGAGGCGCGCGGACTGCCGCTGACCCTGGCGCTCGGCGCGGTCCTGCTGGTCCTGGGCCGGATCCTGTGCCTGCCCGTGCCCGCGCTGCTCGGCCGGGCCGTGGCCTTCCCGGCCGGGCCCGGTTGGTGGCGCGTGGTCGCGGCCCTGATCGTCGGCGCCGCAACGCATCTGGCGTGGGACACCTTCACGCACACCGACGGCGCGGCGGTACGCCACTGGGAACCGCTGCGCGAATCGGTGATCGGACCGCATCGCGTCTACAACGTGATCGGCTACCTGTCCTCGCTCGCGGGATTGATCATCCTGGTCTGGTTCGCCGCGCGCCGGATCCGCCGTGCCCGACCGGCGCCGGTTGCGCGGCATCGCGGTTGGGTGCTGTCCGGGCTGGCCCTGGCCGCGGTCGCCGGCGGCATCGCGGGCGCGACGGATCCGGCGTCCGCCGCGAGCCATTACGACCTGGTGCGCTGCGTACTCATCGGCGCGGTGCGCGCCGGGGGTGCGGCCTTTCTCGGCTACGCGGTGATCGTGAGCGGCCGTGCGGAATTGGCGGCTCGCCGGGCCGTAGCGGCCAGCTAACTTGCGAGGTCGCCGGCAAACCCTGGGAAACCACGGACATCCGGTGTCATTCCCGCTGACGTTGAGTCTCAGGTGAGACGAACCGAGGGATCTGACCAGCATGGCCCGATTACAGTTCCGGACAGGCGTTCGGCGGCGGAGTCGGATCGCTACCGCCGCGCTCGTGTCCCGGTTATCACCCGGCACGATCGTCTCGAATGCCGGGCGGAATCACTTCCGCTCCGGGCCGTTTCGCCCAAGCGGCCCGGCCCGGCCCCTTTCACCTGCAACGAAGGGGCCGGGCCAACCCGGTTGGCCGGTTCGGTCAGCGGCGGGGCTCAGCGGTGTTGCGCCCCTGTGGATTCCGGCGCGTCGAGGACGCCAGCATCGCCGAGGCCAGCACCCGTGCGTCCGCGGCGTCGGTGGCGTCGAGACCGGTGACCTCCGCTATCCGGCGCAGTCGGTAGGAGTACGTATTCGCGTGCAGGCCGAGCGCTTTCGCCGCCGCCTGCCGATCCAGTCCGTAGCGCATGTTGACGCGCAGGGTCTCGAGCAGGTGGGGGTGTTCACGCAGCGGCCCGAGCACCGCTTCCAGGGCGTCCCGCGCGGGCCCGGGGCGGGTGATCTGGTACTCCACCATGAGATCCGATAGTCGGTAGAGCCCGGCGGGCCGGTCCAGCGCCCGTGCCAATTCGTAGATTTCCCGGGCCAATTCGAAGGCGGCCGGAATGGCCTCGACCTCCGCGGCGGGCGCGAGCGCCGCGGTCACCGGCAGCGCGAACGCCGCGGCCAGATCCCGCACCAGCGCCTCCGGCGACACCGAATCCGCCGCGGGCAGCAGCAGCACGCCGCTGTGCCCGTCGAAGGCGACCAGCCGGTGCTCACCGCCGTGCCGCCGCTCGACCAGATCGTGCGCCTGCCGCACCCGGCGCCGCGCGGACGCCAATTCCCCGGTGTTGCCGGGCCGGCTCGGCACCCCGGCGACCGTCAGCGTCACCACCGAGTAGGAGCGCACCAGCGCGAATTCGGCCTGGGCCGCGAGGTTTCCGGCATCCTGGCCGGCCAGCAACGCGGCGCACAGCGCGTGGCGCGCGTCCCGCTCCACACTGGAGACGGTGGCGTGCACGCGGACGTAGGTGGCGGTGATGGCCACCGTGGTCCGGTGCAGGAACGCCAGCAGATGCGCCACAAAGGATTCCACGTCCGCCCGGTCCTGCGGCCCGGCCGCCGCGATGACGGCCTGCCACACCACCCGGGCTCCGGTCAGATACGCGTCGAGCACATCCGACAGCGGTATCCGCTCCTCGGCGCGCCGCCCCGCCGACACCATGATGGCCGCCAGATCCCCCGGCCCCGCTTCACGCCCCTGCTCGGCCACCGCCAGAAACGTCAGAAGATGGGACAGCGCAGTGGCATTCAGCTCCGGCCCCGCCAACTCCGCCGACAGCTGCCGATACACCCCCACCTCGGCCACCGCCCCCGACACCGCGTCCTGCGCCAGCCCGGCCAACTGCCCGACCACCCGCCGCAGCAGCGGTGAATCCATCCGGAGCGGCGTCAAAGGCAAAGGCATACAACGAGTATCGCCGCGCCGATCCGGCCCCGAATCGGTTTCGGCCCCGGCACCCGTTACGGGCGGGCAGCCCGGGTCGCAGCGGTCGCGAGCACGCGCCGGGGGTGGTTTGCGGCGTCGAGACGGCAATCGGAGCGGATCAGCCAAATTCTGCGTTCAAATGACGGCATTCTGTGAATTGCTCTGCAATTCGATTCCGTGATTGCCGCTCCGTGGCCCGACGATTCATCATGGCCACGACACACAGACTCGGTTCGCTGCCGAACCCAATCAAGGATTCCGGCAAATACGACGAATCGAATACGGCTCCGAAAATAACTGCGGCTAACGAGGATTGATGGCGCTTTCAGAGTCCCCACGATCTCAGAATAATCCGGGTCGCACAGCTTCTCCTACAAGCATGAACCGAGTGCTCGTACTTTTTCGCCATCGAGCCTTGACATAGCATCATTACGCAGAATCTTAACATGCGAAGTAGATCTCGAATTCTCATATTTCAGATATCGTCATTCAGACCCTTTCGACCCCATTTCCGGAGGCCGAAAACTGGGCACCCCCGGGCCCATCGACGCTGCTCGCTCCCGGTTGCCGGACGGAACAATCCGGCCGCTTCCATCGGGCAAACCGACCCGACGAAACTCGGTGCACGCGACCCAATTACGCGTCAGCCGAACCGTATGGGCAAATGCCGGTGCAGAATTCACGACCGCGATGGCGGGCCGGCATCGCACGTCCGAAGCCTTCCCCCGGCTACTTCCACGCCGCTCCCCCTACCGGTCCGCCACGAATTTTCCACCGCAGATAATCCACGAACCGAGCGCACCCCGCCACCGCCGTCACGTGACCGTGCCCACGGGTAATCGGCGACCTGCCCCGGGCGTGTACTCGGCGGCTGTCGGTACCGATCGGTAGGCTGCGGGGGTGCCTGAATTGCCGGAGATTGTGGCGCTCGAGCAGTTCTTGAGCGCCCATGCGACGGGAGCGGTGGTCGGGCGGGTGGATGTCGCCGCGCTGAGCGTGCTCAAGACATTCGATCCGCCGATCACCGCGCTGTCGGGGCGCGACGTCACCGGGGCGGGGCATTGGGGCAAGCACGTCGGGCTGGACTGCGACGGGATATGGCTGATCACGCATCTGTCGCGGGGCGGATGGCTGCGGTGGATCGACGAACCCAGCCAGACCCCGCCCAAGCCCGGCAAGGGGCCGCTGGCCCTGCGCGTGCACCTGTTCACCCCCGAGGGCGCGACGCCCGCGTTCGACCTGACCGAGGCCGGGACCAAGAAGCGGCTGGCCGTGTGGGTGGTGCGCGATCCGCAGGAGGTGGCCGGCATCGCCCGGCTCGGGCCCGACGCCATGGCGGTGACCGAGCCCGAGTTCGCCGAACTGCTGCGGGGCACCTCGCAGCGGATCAAGAACGCGCTGACCGATCAGACCGTGCTGGCCGGGATCGGCAACGCCTACTCCGACGAGATACTGCACACCGCCAAGCTCTCGCCCTTCGCCACCGCCTCCGGCCTCGACGCCGAACAGGTGGCCCGGCTGTTCGCGGCCATGCGGGCGATCCTGACCGACGCCATCGCCCGGTCGGTCGGGCAGGACGCGGCCCGGCTCAAGGGCGAGAAGCGGTCCGGCATGCAGGTGCACGGGCGGACCGGGCTGCCGTGCCCGGTGTGCGGCGACATCGTGCGCGAAGTCGCGTTCGCGGACAAGTCCTTTCAGTACTGCGCGACCTGCCAGACCGGCGGCAAGATCCTGGCCGACCGGCGAATGTCCCGGCTGCTCAAGTGATCTGCCCGGAGCGGCATACGGGACCGGCCCCCGGAACAGTCCGCCGCGGGCCGGTCGTCAGCCCGGGCGAGTGACCGCCGGAACCTGCGCTCACGCCAGCGCGGGAACCCGAATGCCCTGCCAGGCCAGGCGTTTTGCCCGCTCCGGATCGAACTCCACCCGCTGCGGCGAGTCGATGATCATGGTTGCCCGCTCGTCCTCGGTGTAGGCGGGCCAGGCCGCCAGCGGGGCTCCGGTGCGCGCGAAGGACAGCCAGTTCCGCTGGAACTGCTCGGACACCGAGTTGAACGCCCGCTGCCCGCCCGCCGCGGACAGCGCCCGCCCGAACGGCGTGGCCGTCGCACCGAAGACGGGGATCAGGTCCAGCGCGTGCGTCGCCCCGAAGCCCGCGAGTTGCAGTGCGCGCGGGGCGAAGTCGTAGCGATAGGCGTAGGTGGGCGCGTATCGGCTGTGCCCGGACATGACCTCCACCGACGGTCGCCAGAACGTGAAGTCGCCGCCGGCGCGCACGGCCACCCTCGGCTTGGGAAAGCCGGGGTAGGCCCCGAGCACCCGGGTCTCGGCGTCGCCGCCCACCTGCCGCAGCAGGCGGCGCATGCGCTCGGGCGTGGTGGGCAGGGTGTCGTCGAAGCGGGAGAACAGCGTGCCCTCGTCCCGGTTCGTGCCGATGATGAGCGGCACACCGTGCGCGCTCCCGCCGGCGAAGGCATCGATGATCGGCAGCGGCAGGTAGTCGCCGTCCACCTGCGGCGCGACCGGGAACAGCCCGGGCTGATCGCGCATGACCGCGCTGACGGCGTGATCCACCGCGCTGCGAATCCGGTTCGGGGTCGCGGTGAGCAGCGCCTGCGCGCCGTCGCCCGCCCCCGCGCCGAGCTGCTCGACGCAGCGGCGGGCGAAGAGCGCGGCGTCGGCCTGCGACGGCCCCCAGTCCGCGGGCGGACTCTGGGAGATGGCGCGGTGGAACAGTCCGGCCGCCGCCGGGGTGGCCATGAGCGCGAGCACCGCGTGCGCACCGGCCGATTCACCGAAGATCGTGACGTTGCCCGGATCGCCCCCGAAGGCCGCGATGTTGTCGCGCACCCACTCCAGCGCCGCCACCTGGTCGCGCAGGCCCAGGTTGTTGTCGAATCGGTGTGCGGGCGTGGAGTATTCGCTGAAGTCCACGTAGCCGAACGCACCGAGCCGGTAGTTGACCGACACCACGATCACGTCGCCGAGCAGCGCCAGCCGGCTGCCGGAGTAGAGCCGCAGCGCAGAGGTGCCCAGCAGGTAACCGCCGCCGTGGATGAACACCATCACCGGGCGCGCGGTGGCGGCGGGCTTGTTCGGGGCGGTGACGTTCAGCGTCAGGCAGTCCTCGCCGGTCGGCTGCTGCTGCCGCGGCCCGATCTGCGCACCGCGCCGATGCTGCATGGCCGCGAACCCGAAGTGGGTCGCGTCGCGCACCCCGGTCCAGGGCTGCACCGGCTGGGGCGCGCGGAACCGCAGCTCGCCGACGGGCGGCGCGGCGAAGGGAATGGACCGCCAGCGCGAAACCCGCCGGCCCCGCAGGCCCCGGACGGCGCCGTCGGCGGTCGTGATGTCTGTCGTTGCCACCATGTGCCTACCCACTCGCTCCGCCGGCACCGCGTCGTGCCGGTCGTGGCGGCGGCTCGGCCGCGCGTGCGCGCACGGCCGCCGCCGTCCATCGATGGTAGCCACGAGCTCCGCCGGGCCGGCAGAGCGGAACGGCCATCTACTGCAGGTAGCCCTCGACCTGCCGCACCGAGCTCGCCTGCGCCTCGTCGGGGTTGCGGCCCTGGTCGATGCGGGCGCGGCGCTGGCGCAGCAGATCCCAGCACTGGTCCAGCATGACCTCGAGTTCGGCGAGCTGACGGCGTTCGGTCTCCGGGTCGATCTCGCCCTGCCCGCTGGCGGCGCGCAGCTCGTGTTCCTTGTCGACGAGGCCCTTGATCCGCGCGAGGATGTCCTGTTCGCTCATGCTCTCGTACCCACTTCGGTAGTCGTAGGGTGGTCCGCCTGGCTTACCCGGACCACTGTACGACTTCGGCCAGCGCGGCCCCGGCCAGGCGGACCGCCACCGGCAGTTCCGCCCCGGACAGCGCCGCATAACCGAGCGCGATGCCGAAGGTGTGTCGCGGCCCGAGGTGATGGCGGCCCAGTCCGTCGAGGTAGACCCCCCGCGCCCGGGCCGCGTCCAGCGCCCGGTCCTCCTGGTCCTGGGAGTCGAGCAGCACCACGAGATGGGACCCGGCGTCGTCGCCGCGCGCCGCCAGCCCGAAGGCCCGCAGTTCCTCGATGACCAGGGACCGGCGCACCGGCATCTCCCGGCGCAGGCGGCGCAGGTGCCGGGCCAGATCGCCGTTGCGCGCCAGTTCGGCCACGACCTGCTGCCCGGCGGGCGCGGGGCTGGTCCCGGTGGCCTCGCGGTGCGCCAGCACGGCCTCGGCCACGGCGGGCGCGGCGACCAGCCAGCCGATACCCAGGGTCGGTGTCAGTATCTTGCTGGTGGTGCCCAGGTGCACGACCACGTCGGGGGCGAGCGTGGCCAGCAGCGGCAACGGCGTTGTGTCGTACCGGAGTTCGCCGTCGTAGTCGTCCTCGAGGACCAATGCGCCCCGCCTGCGGGCGAATTCGACGAGTTCGACGCGGCGCACGGCGGGCATCCGCGCGCCGAGCGGAAACTGGTGCGCGGGTGTGCAATACACCGCTCTGGTGTCGTCCGGCAGCAGATCGACCCGCAGCCCCCGCTCGTCCACCGGCACCGGAACCAGCCGCATGCCCGCGGCCCGCAGGGCTCCCACCGCCCGGACGTAGCCGGGATCCTCGATCGCGACCACATCGCCCGGGCGCAGGCACGCGGCGGCGATTTCCTGTACGGCGGAACTGGTTCCGGCGGTGGACAGCACCACCGAACCGCTGCCCGCGCCGAGTCCGCGATGACGGAGCAGATGTTCGGCGACGGCCGCCCGGTACTCGGGCTCGCCCGCTCGATCGCGCCGGATCAGCGGCGTGCGGTCCGAGGCCGCGCGCCAGGCCCGCCGCCACGCCGCCCGGTCCAGGGTCTCGATGCTGGGCGCGCCCGCGCCCAGATCCAGCAGTCCCGCCAGCGGATTCGCCCGTTCGCCCGCCGCGGAGCGCTCCCCCACCGGTTCGGGCGCGGCGGTCAGGTAGGTCCCGGACCCGTGCTGTCCGCCGATCCAGCCCTCGGCGTGCAACTGGTCGTAGGCGGCGGTGACCACGGTCCGGCTCACGCCCAGGCGCGCCGCCAGCTCGCGGGACGAGGGCAGCCGGTCCCCACTGCGCAGCGCGCCGGCCGCGGCCGCCCCGCGCAGCCCGTCGGCCACCTGCACCGCCAGCGGTGCGGCGTCCGCGCGATCGAGGGTGAACGGCAGATCGTCCACCACCGCCCGCCCGCGCCGGCCCCGCGCGATGCGCGCCGGCGGTTGTGCCCGCTCGCTCATGAAGTGGCCTCCGCGCAGTCAGGAATTCGGACCGCTACAGCCTGCCACTCCGCGCGTGCGGAGCCGCGCCGGACCGACCATCTTCCAGCCCGCCGACCCGCCCCGCTGGTCCGGTTCCTCCAAGCGGTCCGGCCGTTCGGGCGGTCCCCGTCGACCCGACTGTTCGGGCGGTCCGGTCGGGCGCACCGCTCGTGGGAGCCGCCACGCCCGAGCCGGGCTTGGTCCACTACTGGTAGCGCAGCAGATAGGTGTCCATGATCCAGCCCTTGGCCTCGCGCAGCGCGGCCCGGCGGCGCACGATCCGCTGTTCCACGATGCGCAGCGGGCCCTCGATGATCACCTCGTCGGGCATGCCGAGGTACGCGCCCCACCAGATGTAGATGTCCTCGCCCGGAATCTGGGTGAACGAGCAGTCCGCGTCCAGCATGACCAGCGTGGACTGCCCGGCGGGCAGCCCCTCTTCGCGCAGGCGGCGGCCGGTGGTCACGTGCATGGGCTCGCCTATCTCGTGCAGCACCATGCGATGCGCGGCGGCCAGGGCCTGCACGCTGGTGATGCCGGGGATGACCTCGAAGTCGAAGTGCACGACCTCGCGCTCGAGGACGCGTTCGACGATCCGCAGGGTGCTGTCGTAGAGCGAGGGATCACCCCAGACCAGGATGGCCCCGATGTCGTCCGCCTCGGCGAACGCGGCCTCCAGGCGCTCGGCGCGGGCCTCGTGCCAGTCGGTGACCGCGCCCCGGTAGGCGTCGTCGGCGTGCGCCCCGGGCACGCTGCGATCGCGCGGGGGATCCGGGATCTCCACCACCCGGTGCGGCTGCTCGGCGTACTCGGCCAGGATGCCGGCGCGCACGTCGACCAATTCCTGTTTCTCCGCGCCCTTGCCGATGACGAAGAACGTGGTGGCCCGGCGTATGGCCTTGACGGCCTGCACCGTCACCTGGTCTGGATTACCGGCGCCGATTCCGATCACATAGAGCTTCCGCACGGTGCGTAAGCTTGCCAGGCGTGAACAGCGCCTCTCGAGACCCCCGGAGCACGGCCGCAGGCGACACCCAATACGAGGATCTGCTGCGGCTCGTACTCGAGTCCGGTACGCCCAAGGCCGACCGGACCGGTACCGGCACCCGCAGTATCTTCGGGCACCAACTGCGCTATGACCTGTCGCAGGGCTTCCCGCTGATCACCACCAAAAAGGTGCATCTGAAATCGATTGTCTACGAACTGCTCTGGTTCCTGCGCGGTGATTCGAACGTGGCCTGGCTGCACGAGCACGGGGTCACCATCTGGGACGAGTGGGCCGACGCCAACGGCGATCTGGGCCCGGTCTACGGCGTGCAGTGGCGGTCCTGGCCGCGCCCGGACGGAACCCATATCGATCAGATCGCCCAGGTGTTGCAGACCCTGCGCACGGATCCGGATTCGCGGCGCATCATCGTCTCGGCCTGGAACGTGTCCGAGCTCGATCGCATGGCGCTGGCCCCGTGCCACGCCTTCTTCCAGTTCTATGTGGCCGACGGCAAGCTCTCCTGCCAGCTGTACCAGCGCAGCGCGGACCTGTTCCTGGGCGTGCCGTTCAATATCGCGAGCTACGCGCTGCTGACCCACATGGTGGCGCAGCAGTGCGAGCTCGAGGTCGGCGACTTCGTGTGGACCGGCGGCGACGTGCACATCTACGACAATCACGTGGATCAGGTGCGCGAACAGCTGACCCGCACGCCGTATCCGTTCCCGACTCTGGCGCTGCGGCCCGCGCCGTCGCTGTTCGACTACGCGTACGAGGACGTCGAAATCCTGGATTATCAGCATCATCCGGCGATCAAGGCGCCGGTGGCGGTGTGAGCACGGTGCGCACGCGGACCGTCGGGCTGATCTGGGCGCAGACCCCGGACGGGGTCATCGGCCTGGACAACGCCATTCCGTGGCGGCTGCCCGAGGACATGGCGCACTTCAAGGAGGTCACCTGGGGGCACCCGGTCGTGATGGGCCGGCGCACCTGGGATTCGCTGCCCGAGCGGTTCCGCCCCCTGGCGGGCCGCCGCAACATCGTCGTGACGCGGCAGGCCGACTGGTCGGCCGCGGGCGCGGAGCGGGCGGGCTCGGTGGAGCAGGCGCTCGAGCTGGCCGGAGACGACCCGGTGTGGGTCATGGGCGGCGGCGAGATCTACCGCGCGGCAATGCCTTTCGCGACAGAACTGGTGATCACCGAGGTCGACGCCGACATCGACGGCGACTGCTGGGCCCCCGCCATCGACCCGCACTGGCACGCCGAACAGGACGCGTGGCGCGAGTCCGCGGCGGGTCTGCGCTATCGCATCCGCCGTTATGGGCGGGCCCTCGTATAACGCGCGCATCCCGCGTGCACCAATTCCCGCAACGAACGCCCGAAACCGCCGATCGGCCGACACGTGTCCGGCATACTCACGGATACTCCGGCGAAAGGCAGTCCATGGACAAGAAATCGCTGACCGCGGTCGCCCGTCAGCAGCTCAAGCTGGCGGCGACGGCATCCAGCGGGCGCAGCTCGCAGACCATCTACGGCGGGCACGCGCACAGCCTGCGCCAGACCGTGATCGCCATGGCGGCGGGTCAGACCCTGGCCGAGCACGAGAACCCGGGCGAGGCCACGATGGTTGTGATCAGCGGCGTGCTGGCGCTGATCAGCGGCACCAACGAATGGAAGGGATCGGCCGGGGACCTGCTGGTCATCCCCGATGCGCGGCACAGTGTGAAGGCCGTGGAGGACGTGGCCTTCCTGCTGACCGTCGCGAAATAGCGGCCACGCCGCTACCGGTTGGTAGACGCACTCCGCCGGGCCTCTAGGCTGGAGTGCATGGGTGAGCCGCAGCCGATCCTCAACCCGCTGTCGCCCGCCGCCATATTTCTCGTCGTCACCATCGACGAGGGCGGCGAGGCGGTCGTGCGGGACCTGCTCGCAGATCTGCCCGGTCTGCGCCGATCCGTGGGATTCCGCATCCCCGGGGCCGACCTGGCGTGTATCACCAGTATCGGCCCGACGGCCTGGGATCGGCTCTTCTCCGGGCCCAAACCCGCTGAACTACACGAGTTTCCGGGCTACGTCGGCGCGAAGCACCGGGCCCCGGCCACGCCCGGCGACCTGCTGTTCCACATCAAGGCCGAAACCCAGTACGCCTGTTTCGAATTGGCGATGGCGCTGGGTGACCGCCTGGCCGGCGCGGGGACCATCGTCGATCAGACCGTGGGCTTCCGCTATTTCGAGCAGCGCGATCTGCTCGGCTTCGTGGACGGCACCGAGAATCCCGAGGGGCAGCTGGCGGTCTCGGCCGCGCTCATCGGCGACGAGGATCCCGAATTCGCCGGTGGCAGTTATGTGATCGTGCAGAAGTACCTGCACACCATGGGCGAGTGGAACGCGCTGAGCACCGATGAGCAGGAGAAGGTCATCGGCCGCCACAAGATGTCGGACTTCGAGCTCTCCGACGATGAGAAGCCCGCCGATTCCCATGTGGCGGTGAACGATCAGGACGACGTCGGCACCATTGTGCGCGCCAACATGCCGTTCGGCAGCGTCAAGGACGGCGAGTTCGGCACCTACTACATCGCCTACGCGGCCTCCCCGAGCGTGACCGAGGACATGTTGACCCGCATGTTCCTCGGGACCGAGGACGCGGCGTACGACCGCATTCTCGATTTCTCCGAGGCCGTGACCGGCACTAACTTCTTCACCCCGCCCGCGGGGTTCTTCGACGCCCTGCCGGACGCTCCCGGGTCCATGGAAGCGGGACAAATGGGTAGTACAACCGTTGAGGAGATCCGGGAATCCTCGGCAACCGATGGTGTTGTTCCTTCGGGTAACGGATCCCTGGGCATCGGCACGTTGAAAAGGAGCTAAGGCATGAACAACCTCCACCGCGAACTCGCTCCGATCACCTCCGCCGCCTGGGCGGCGATCGAAGAGGAGGCGAGCCGAACCTTCAAGCGGCACATCGCCGGTCGGCGCGTGGTCGATCTGTCGGGACCGCACGGCGACGACTACTCCGCGGTCACGGTCGGGCGCACCGCGCCGATCACGTCCCCCGGGGAGGGCATCCAGGCCAGGCAGCGCGTGGTGCTCCCGCTGGTCGAACTGCGGGTGCCGTTCGTGCTGAACCGCTCCGAGCTCGACAACGTCGAACGCGGCGCGAAGGACACCGACCTGGACGCGGTCAAGGAGGCGGCGAAGAAGATCGCCTTCGCCGAGGATCGCGCCATCTTCGAGGGCTTCCCGGCAGCGGGCATCACCGGGGTGCGGTCCTCGAGCGTGTGCGAACCGGTCAAGCTGCCGGTCGATGAGCGGCTGACCCCCGAGGCCGTCGCCCAGGCCCTGTCCAAGCTGCGGCTGGCCGGTGTGGACGGCCCGTACTCGGTGCTGCTGTCCGCCGATCTGTACACCGCGGTCAGTGAGACCTCGGACCACGGGCATCCGATCCGCACCCATATCGAACGCCTCATCGACGGCGACATCATCTGGGCCCCGGCCATCGACGGCGCGTTCGTGCTGTCCACCCGCGGCGGCGACTTCGATCTGCAGATCGGGCAGGACCTGTCCATCGGCTATCTCTCGCACGACGCCGACACGGTCCAGCTGTACTTCCAGGAGAGCCTGACGTTCCTGGTCTACACCGCGGAAGCCGCCGTGGCGCTGGAGTCCTGACACCGGACCGTCCCGCACCAAGCCGCCGACACGCCGGTCCGCACCCACTCTGGGTGCGGACCGATCCGCGACCGGCCGCGTGAACGAACTCCTGTCGATCGATACTCACCGCGATTCGCGGCCTCATCCGAGACCGCACCGGCTGTCCTGCCGCTGATACCGCGCTGAGTCCGGACGAGCGGGGGAAAATCATGGGGTGGAGCGGCGATCCCGTCTGGCTGGCCGATGTATTGCGGGCCGCGGGCTTACGAGTCCTCGAACACGACGGGTGGAAAGAACGCGGGCACGGCGACTTCCGTGACATCCGCGGTGTCCTGTGCCATCACACGGCCGGCGGCGGCGCCAATGATTGGCGCATCGTGCAGGACGGCCGTCCCGATCTACCCGGCCCGCTCGCCCAACTGGTGCTGGAGCGTGACGGTCTGTATCGGGTGATCGCGGCCGGCGTCTGCTGGCATGCCGGGCGCGGCCGCTGGCCGGGCTGGCCCACCGACAACGCCAATTGGCACACGATCGGCATCGAGGCCGTCTCCCGGGGCGACGGATCGGATTGGACGCCGGTGCAATTGGACGCCTACCGGCGGGGCTGCGCGGCGATCGTGCGCCGGCTCGGCGGGGGCGATGTGGTCGGGCACAAGGAGTACAGCAGCGAAGGCAAGATCGATCCCGCGGGCATCGACATGGATGCGTTCCGCCGGGATGTACGGAACATCATCGACGAAGGTGGCGGGGATATGTCCGACCGGCAGCTCAGCGAGATCCACAACCAGGTCGGCGTGCCGCACGCCGTGCGCACGGTGTTCCAGAAGGTGTTCTACAACATCAAGGACGGTCAGTTCTGGACTCGCGCGGGGCTGGCCGACATCTGGAACGAGACGGTCTGGGACGGGTATGTCAATCCCGTCGACCTGCTCGACGGCAAGGACGACCCGGATCAGAAGCCCGACTCGCCCAATCGCGCTCGGCGCGGTGCGCTGATCTCCTATGTCCTGGCCACCTATCGGGAGGCGACCCTGGCGCGCCGCAACACCGAGACGATTCTGGAGTTGCTGCGACAGCAGAAATAGCGGATCGGGCGCCGGGACCGCTGGAACGCCGCGGC
Organism: Nocardia sp. NPDC005978; assembly: GCF_040614455.1. NCBI lineage: Bacteria > Bacillati > Actinomycetota > Actinomycetes > Mycobacteriales > Nocardiaceae > Nocardia > Nocardia sp. NPDC005978. The sequence continues at coordinate 85,875 of NZ_JBEXUS010000015.1, read as the reverse complement.
CGCTGCCGGTACGGTGACGACCGGTCGATCGCGGAGTGCGAGCATGTCTAGGGTTGGGGCGCTATGACGATGGTGCGGGCGGGCGTGGTGCCCGGGCGGCGGGCCGCGGCCTACGGGGTCGCGGCGGTGGCGGTGACCGTCGCCGTCACGCTGATCGTGACGGGGGTCTTCGGCTGGAACCGGGTGTTCACCGGTCTGCTGCTCGGCGTCGCCGCGGGGCTCACGGTGCTGTTCCTACTCTTCGGCCGGGACGGGCTGGTGCTCAGTGATCAGGCGATCGTGCAGCGCACCCCGTGGGGCGCGCTGGGCATCGACTGGGACCGCGTGGTGGCGGGGCGGTTCGCACTCGACGAGAAGGGCCGCTGGTCCCTGGCCCTGGATCTCAACGGCGGCTCCGAGGAGCACGGCGAACTGGTGCTGCTCTCGATCCCGCCGGTGGTGCGCCCGGTCGCCAACGCCTACGACATGCGCAAGCGCGAGCAGGTCAACGAGATCCGGGAACTGCTGCGGAACAAGCGGATTCCGGTGACCCTGCTGCCCGAGATCGCGCAGGCGCTGCAGCAGCACTGGCGGATCGCCCCGCCGACCCGCTGACCCCCGCGGTCCGATGGCTAGGGTGGACGCCGTGATTCGCACAGCGGCACTGGCGTACATCCGGGACCGTCGGCTGTTGCAGGCCAGGTCCACGGGCAAAGAAGTCTTCTACATGGCGGGCGGCAAGATCGATCCGGGCGAGACGCCGGAGTCGGCCCTGCACCGCGAGGTCCGCGAGGAACTCGGGGTGCGGACCCTGGCGGTCCGCGAACTCGGGGTCTTCGAGGCCGAGGCGTACGGCCACGCGCCGGGCACCCGGCTGCACATGACGTGCTACCTCGGCGAGTTGAGCGCGGACCCGCGGGCTTCGGGCGAGATCGCCGAGCTGCGCTACTTCACGCTCGGCGAGTACGCCGCCATGCCGCACGTGGCTCCGGGGTCGCTGCTGGTCTTCGAGCGGCTGCGCGGGCTGGATCTCATCGATCCCTGAGTCTCACCGGGCTCGCGGGATCAGTCGGATTCGCCCGCCGTCGTGGTCTTTTCGAGGCCGGACGGGGTGCCGACCGTCTCGGCGGCGGTCGCCCGGTGCGGAATCTTGGTGGCCGCGGCCAGGCCGAGGGCCAGGAAGATGGCCGCGGCCAGCAGCGTGGTGCGGGTGGCGTCGGTGAAGCCCTGTTCCAGCGCGTCCAGCACCGCGGGTGCGCCGCCGTGTTCGCGCACGCCCTCGATGGCCCCGCCCGCGGACTCGCGGGTGGCGGTCGCGACGGTGTCGGCGGCCGCGGCGGGCAGCTCGGTCACGTCGTCGAGGCGGCGCGGCAGATCGTGGCCCAGCGCCACCGACAACAGCGCGCCGACGACCGCGACGCCGAAGGCCGAGCCGAGCTGGCGCACGGTGCTCTGGGTCGCCGAGCCCTGCCCCGAATACTCGGCGGGCACATCGCCGAGCACGGTCCCGGTGAGCTGCGCCGAGGCCATACCGAGCCCGAGCCCGTAGCCGACCAGGATGACCGCCAGCCACACCGGGGAGATGTGCGGCGTCACGCAGATCGCGGCCACCGCGATGGACACCGCCTCCAGGGCCAGGCCGATCTGCACCACCCGCACCGCGCCGACCTTGCGCACCAGGCCCTCGGCGACGCCGGCCGACAGGAACGCGCCGGCCGCCATCGCGGCGAGCACGTAACCCGCACCGAGCGTGGACAATCCGAGCACGTTCACCATGAACAGCGGCAGCACGAACAGCAGGCCGAATTCGCCGAGCGCGACCGCGAAGGCGGTGATGTTGCCCCAGCGGAAGCTCGGAATACGGAACAGATGCGGGTCCAGCAGCGCCGAGCGGCCGATGAGATTGCGGTGCAGCTCCCATTTGATGAACAGGAACAGCGCCAGCGCGCCGAGCGCGAGCAGGATCGGGACCGGGGAGATGGGCGCGGTGGCCGACCAGGTGAATCCGGCGAGCGGGAAGTCGCGCAGCGGCTTCCACCAGCCGTAGGTCTGCCCCTCGATGAGGGCGAACACGATGAGGGCGAACCCGGCCGCGCTCAGGAGGAAGCCGTCGATGTCGAGGCCGGGCGCACTGTGCTTCATCTTGGTTTCGGGCACGAAGAGCACGAGGCCGATGAGCACGAGCGCGCCGAGCGGGATGTTGACCAGGAAGATCCAGGGCCAGGTGTAGTTCGTGGTCAGCCAGCCGCCGACCAGCGGGCCGATGGCCGCGACCCCCGCGATGACCGAACCCCAGATGGCGAAGGCGATGACGCGGTCGCGCCCGCGGAAGAGCGCGTTCATGGTGGCGAGGGTGCCCGGCATGACCGCCGCGGCGCCGATGCCCTGCACGATGCGGCCCAGGATGAGCGGCCAGGCGGCGGTGGCCGAGGCGGCCAGCACGCTGCCCGCGAGGAAGATCAGCACGCCGACGGCGAAGACCGCGCGCCGCCCGAGCCGGTCGCCGAGCCTGCCCGCGGTGATGAGCAGGGCGGCCAGCACCACCGCGTAGATGCTCGTGATCCATTGCGCCTGAGTGAAACTCAGATTGAGGTCCGCGATGATGACCGGCAGCGAGACCGTGACGATGGTGCCGTCGAGCACCACCATGGACAGGCCGAGCGCCAATACCGCGAGCGTGATCCATTTCCTGCCGGAATTCCATTCCGGCTCGTCGAGGTCCGCGCGTCGTGCTTCCGTCATCTCTCGCTCCCGCCGCAGTGGGGCCCTTGCCCAAGGACTGATCCCAGTAGGTAGCTATCGATATGCCGTATGACTGTCGCTCAGTGTAGTTGGCGGCGGCCGGTCGGTAGTCCAAGGTCACGGCCGGGCAACGAGTTGCAGGCGATTCGGCTGTTCCGGACCATTTTTCGAATCGAACGAGTCGTTCGCCGCGGCGCGAGGAGGCTGCTCGGCCGCCGCCCGCCGCCGGTTTGCCATAGACCCGCACGATCGCGAAACGCCGCCCCGACCCGGGCGCGAACGCCGACCGCGGACGGTTCCGGGAGGGGGACAGCCGGTGTCCGAATCGGATACGTTGGAGCCCGTGTCGATGATGAAGGGTTCCAACGTTCCGGTGGCCGCGAACGCGGTGCGTGTCGAACTGGGTTGGGAGGGGGGTCCCGGCGTTCCGGACGCCGATGCGTCGGCACTCCTGCTGGCCGGGGGCCGGGTGCGCTCCGATGCCGATTTCGTGTTCTACAACCAGCCGGCGCACGCCTCGGGCGCGGTGCGTTACGAGGGCAAGCGCCAGGGACCGCAGACAGTCGACGCGCTCTCGGTCGATCTCTCGCGAGTCGAGCCGCAGATAGAGACCATCGTCATCGCCGCCTCGTCCGACGGCGGCACCTTCGCGCAGTTGCGCGGTCTGCACGTGCGCCTGGTCGACGCCGCCGGCGGCGCGGAGATCGCGCGGTTCGACTCCGCCGACGCCTCGTCCGAGACCGCCTTCGTACTGGGCGAGCTGTACCGCCGCCAGGGCGCGTGGAAGTTCCGCGCGGTCGGGCAGGGCTATTCCGCCGGATTGGCCGGGCTGGCAACCGATTTCGGCATCACCGTCGACGATCCGGGGCCGGCGCAGGCCCAGCCCGCGCCGTCGGTGCAGCCGAATCACGCAGCGCCGCAACAGGATTACCCGCAGCCGCCGGTTCCGCCGCGGCCGCAGCCCGCGCCCGTGAACCTGGGCAAGATCTCGCTGACCAAGGAAGCGCCGGCGATCTCGCTGACCAAATCCGGTGCGACCGGCGGCATCATGCGGGTCAACCTGAACTGGTCGGTGCCCGGGGCGAGCAGCGGACTGTTCGGGCGCAAGCGCGGCGGCAACGGCGGTCTGGATCTGGACCTGTGCTGCTTCTGGGAGCTGACCGACGGGACCAAGGGCTGCATCAGCCCGCTGGACACCATGGGCAATCTGCACCGCGCCCCGTTCATCGAGCTGGACCAGGACGACCGCAGCGGCGCGAGCGCGGGCGGCGAGAACCTGTCCATCAATCTCGATCACACCGCGCGGTTCCGCCGCATCCTGGTCTTCGCCTCGCTGTACGAGGGCGCGCAGGACTTCCGGGGCGTGCACGCCACCGCCACGCTGTACCCGCGCAACTCCCCGCCCATCGAGATGGAGGTCAGCGGCTGCGTCGACGACTCCCGCGAGATGGTGCTGGCGCTGATCGAGAACATCGACGGCGAACTGGTGGTGCGGCGCGAGGGCGTGTTCGTGCGCCCGCCGGACGGTCACCGTTTCTGGGGCAAGCTCGCGGTGGACCAGACCTACCGCTGGGAACTGAAGTGGGGCACGTCCAAGGGCAAGTCCTGAGGGACCTGCCCGGCTAGCCGAGCGATTCGGTTGCGGCGACCCGGATTTCGGCCAGGTCGCCGTTCCACCCCAGTAGCCGGAGCACGGCGTCGGGAATGAGCCGCTCGGCGTACTCGGGTGACTCCCCCTCGTCCGAGCGCATATTGATGACCGATTCGACCAGCCGGAAGGGCAGCAGTTCCGCGCCCGGGACGGCCGTGTCCCCGGCCGCGGCGATGACGGCGGCGGCGAGCGATTCGTAGTGCCGCCGGAGCTCGTCGCGGCGTTCCCGGAAGGCGGCGAAGCGTTCGCTGCGCAGTTCCGGCAGCAGGTACAGCGCGCCCAGATTCCAGCGGGCGCTGCACAGTTGGCGAACGTCGAACAGGGCCAGTGCGTAGAGCCGCACCGCCGGGTCCGTGGCCGCGGCGGCCAGGCGTTCGGCCAATTCCAGTGGCCCGGCGATGGTTTCGGCCAGCAGTGCGTCCAGGATGTCGTCCTTGGAGGCGAAGTGGTGGTACAGCGACGCCTGGCGGATGCCCACCGCGTCGGCGATGCCGCGGGTGGAGGTGCTGCCGTAGCCGTTGGCGGTGAAGAGTTCGGCGGCGGCGTCCAGGATTTCGGCGCGCGGCGTCTGTCCCGCCCGGCGGCGGGGTTCGAGCCTTGGACGTCCGGGTCCGACTTGGGTCACGTCCTCATTCTGTCCTACCGGGCGGGGCGGACGATGCGGCGCGTACCCGCCTCGCGGCCCGTCCGGGCCCGTCGTGAGTTTCCTGTCACTCGATAGAAATACCCGCAATACAGAAGTTACGCCGGGAGACGTGACAGATACATCCACGTCATCGGATGAGCGATCGCGGTAGGAAAACTTTCACTCGATAGATATTCACCGCTGCGAAAGATCCGCCGATGGTTGCCTCCGCCGAGTCCCGCACCCCCGACCACCCGTCGAGCACCGCCGCCGACGGCGCCGACCTCGCCAGCTTCGGCTACGAACCCGTCCTGCACCGCAAGCTGGGCCGCTTCGCGTCCTTCGCGGCCGGCTTCTCCTTCGTCTCCATCCTGACCACGATCTTCCAATTCTTCGGCCTCGGTTACTCCTTCGGCGGGGCCGCCTTCTTCTGGACCTGGCCGCTGGTGTTCCTGGGCCAGCTGCTGGTCGCCCTGAACTTCGCCGAACTGGCTGCGCGCTACCCGATCTCGGGCGCCATCTACCAGTGGGCCCGCCGCCTCGGCGGCGAGGCGGTGGGCTGGTTCGCCGGCTGGATGATGGTGATCGCGCAGATCGTCACCGCCGCCGCGGCCGCCATCGCGCTGCAGGTGGTGCTGCCCTCGATCTGGGACGGCTTCCAGCTCATCGGCACCGAGACGGCGCTGACCTCGGCGGACGGGGCGATGAACGCGGTGCTGCTGGGCAGCGTGCTGCTGGCGTTCACCACGACCATCAACGTCATCGGCATCGATCTCATGTCGAAGATCAATTCCATCGGCGTGACGATCGAGATCGTCGGCGTCGCCGCGGTGATCGCGCTGTTCTTCACCCACGCCGAACGCGGGCCCGCCGTGGTGCTGCAGACCGACACCGCCGCGCCCGGGCCGTACTGGGCCGCCTTCCTGGTCTCGGGCCTGATGGCCGCCTACGTCATGGTCGGATTCAATTCCGCCGGTGAGCTTTCCGAGGAGACCAAGAATCCGCGCCAGGTCGCGCCGCGCACCATTCTCAGCGCGCTGACCGCCTCCGCGCTGGGCGGCGGGCTGATCCTGCTCGGCGCGCTCATGGCCGCGCCCAGCCTGACCGACGGCGCGCTCGGGGCCGAGGGCCTGGGCTACGTCATCACCGCCAAGCTCGGAACCCCGGCGGGCAAGGTTGTGCTGGGCTGTGTCGCGGTGGCCGTCATCGTGTGCACCCTGGCGATCCAGACGGCAGGATCGCGGCTGCTGTTCTCCATGGCCCGCGACGGCAAGCTCCCCTTCGCGACCCAGCTGGCCGCGGTGCATCCGCGCTACGGCACCCCGGTGCTGCCCGCGGTGGTCATCGGCGTGCTCGGCATCGCGCTGCTGGTGGTCAATCTCGGGAACCCGGCCATCTTCGCGACCCTGGCGAGCGTCTGCATCGTCATGATCTACCTGGCGTACGCGCTGGTGACCGTGCCGCTGCTGATCCGCCGGATCAAGGGCACGCACGGCTTCGAGCGCACCGACGCCGACGGCACCCCGCTGTTCAGCCTGGGGCGCTGGGGAATTCCGGTGAACATCGCCGCGGTCGCCTGGGGTCTGGCCATGGCGGTCAACCTGGCCTGGCCGCGTCCGGAGATCTACACCCCGCAGGGCGGCGGCTGGTGGATGCTCTGGGCCGCACCGCTGTTCGTGCTGCTCTCGGTGGCCATCGGCACGGTGGTGTACCGCACCGTGACGACCCGACCCGCCGTCGCCGAAACCCGCACGCCCGCGGTGGAACCCGCCGTCGAGCCGGCCTGATCCCGGCCCCGGGCCGACTACGACATCGCGCAATCACATCCGGCCGCCGCTCACCGGTGAGCGGCGCAGGGAAGGAGTACCCATGACGACGAACACCGCGGACACCACGAGCGCCCGGGCGCATGCCCGGTCGCAGGCAGCGGCCGCGACCCGCACCGGGCCGGAACTGCCCGCGGGGATCGATCCCGCGAGCATCACTCTCGCCCAGCGGATTCCGTCGGGTGGCTACGCGAATGTCGTGCTCGCCCGGGGCACCCGGGTGCGCCTGTCCGACCCGGCGGGGTCGGCCTGCGCGCACCTGCTGCTCCTGCGCGCCGAATCTCCCTGGGAGCGGCTCAATGTCGCCGACACCGTGAAGGTGCCGTGGCAGGCGTACCTGGGGGCGGGTCATCCCCTGCTCTCGGATCAGGGGCGGGTGCTGGCCACCCTGCTGACCGATACCTCCGGACACCACGACACCCTGTGCGGCCCTTCGGACCTCGCGCGCCGGCAACTGCGGATGGCCGGGGTCAAGCAGGGCCTCGAACCCCGCGACATCGGCCCCTCGGTCTCGTTCTTCCGCGGTGTGCGGGTCGAACCGGACGGCGGGCTCACCCCCACCGGCGGCGCGGGCGCGGGGGCGGCGGTCGAACTGCTCGTGCACCTACCCGTCACCCTGCTCGTGGCCAATGCCGAACATCCGCTCGATCCCGCGCCGACCACCGATCTCGATCTGGTGGCCTGGGCCGCGCCCGCCGATCCGGCCGCGACCCCCAACACCGATCCGGAATACCTGCGCGCGGTGGAGAACACCGAACAGGACTGGCACGCCCGCACTCTGGAGGCCCACGCATGATCACCGCAGCCCGCACCGTCGTCCTGGACGAGATCGTCCCCGCCAGCGCGCCGTGGTCCACGGTCGTGCGCGCCGGTGAGCAGCTCGAGATCATCGACCTGCACGGCAACCAGGCCGTGGACTGCCTGCTGTACTCGGCCGCCGACCACACCGAGCGCTACAGCGCCCAGGCCACCGTCACCGCCCAGCGCAACATCTTCCTGAGCACCGGCAGCGTGCTGCGCACCGATTCCGGCGCTGCGCTCATGACCGTGATCGCCGACGAGGTCGGCAACCACGACACCGTGGCCGGCGCGTGCTCCCAGGAGTCCAACACCCTGCGCTACGGCCACCACACCCGGCACCAGCACGCCTGCGTGGAGAACTTCCTGTTCGAAGCCATGAAGTGGGGCCTGGGCAAACGGGATCTGGTCTCCAACATCAACTGGTTCATGAACGTCCCGGTCGAGGCCGACGGCACCCTGGGCATCGTGGACGGACTGTCCGCGCCGGGCAAGACCATCACCCTGCGCGCGGAGATCGACACCCTGGTCCTGGTGTCGAACTGCCCGCAGATCAACAACCCCTGCAACGGTTTCGACCCCACGCCGGTGCGCATGGTGGTGACCCGATGACCGCCACGCTGAGCGGCGGCGCGGCGGCGACCACCCCGCACTCGACCGAGCCCGCCGACGGCGACCACACCGCACCGGCGGCCGCGCCCACCCTGCACGTGGTGCGCCCCGGCGCGCAGACCACCGTGCAGGACTGGCCCGGCCGCGTGGGCTACTGGCACGTGGGCGTACCGCCGTCGGGTCCGATGGACGATCTGTCGTTCCGGCTCGGCAACCGGGCGCTGGGCAACCCCGAGGGCGCGGCCGGGCTCGAATGCGTGCTCAGCGGTCCGGCGCTGCGGTTCGACGAGCCCACCCACGTCTGCGTCACCGGCGCGCCGGTACCCGTCACGGTGAACGGGCGGCCCGTGCGGCAGTGGCGCAGCGTCCCGGTGCCCGCGGGCGGCGTGCTGGAGATCGGCGCGGTGCGCGGGCCGGGCATGCGGTGCTACGTACTCGTCGCGGGCGGCATCGAGGTGCCCGAATACCTCGGCAGCCGTTCGACTTTCACCCTGGGCAAGTTCGGCGGCGGCAACGGCCGGGCGCTGCTGGCGCAGGACGAGTTCGCGCTGGGCGCGCCGGGCAGGGTGACCGCCGGGGTGCCCGGCGACGATCAGCCGGTGCTCACCCGCCGCTGGGAGCTGGCGGTCACCGAGGGACCGCACGGTGCGCCGGAGTTCTTCACCCGCAACGACTTCGACACCATCATCGGCACCGACTACGAGGTGCACTTCAACTCCGATCGGACCGGCGTGCGGCTCATCGGGCCGAAACCGCAGTGGGCGCGGCCCGACGGGGGCGAGGCGGGCATGCACCCCTCGAACATTCACGACACGGCGTATTCCATAGGCGCGCTGGACTTCACGGGCGACACCCCGATTCTGCTCGGCCCGGACGGCCCGAGCCTGGGCGGGTTCGTCTGCCCGGTCACGGTGGTGGCGGCCGACCGCTGGAAGCTCGGCCAGCTCACCCCGGGCGACAAGGTGCGCTTCGTGCCGGTGCGCGCGGAGCGGGCGGCCTCGCTGCGTGAGCTGGGCGCCGAACGGCGGGCTGCCTGGCCGATCGTGCTGTCCGCCGGCGGAGACGGCGACGACGGGGTGCTGGCCCGCCGCGACGGCTCGGACGGTGACGCGCCCGCGGTCACCTACCGGCGGGCAGGAAACGACGGCCTGCTGGTCGAATACGGCGACATGACACTGGATCTGGAGCTGCGCGCCCGCGTGCACGCCCTGCACCAGGCCATGCTGGCGCGCTCGGAGCCGGGCGTCACCGAACTCACCCCGGGCATCCGTTCGCTCCAGGTGCGCACCGATCCCGATCGGCTGCCGACCCGCAAGCTGCTCGACCTGCTGGCCGAGGTGGAGGACGAACTGCCCGCCGCGGACGAGCTGGTGGTGCCCAGCCGGACCGTGCGGCTGCCGCTGTCCTGGGACGACCCCTCCACCCGCGAGGCCATCACGCGCTACATGCACGGCGTGCGCGCCGACGCGCCGTGGTGCCCGTGGAACATCGAATTCATCCGGCGCGCAAACGGTCTGGCCACCGTGGACGAGGTCTTCGACACCGTCTTCGCGGCCGAGTACCTCGTGCTGGGCCTGGGTGATGTGTACCTGGGCGCGCCGGTGGCCACCCCCACCGATCCGCGGCACCGCCTGGTCACCACCAAGTACAACCCGGCCCGGACCTGGACCCCGGAGAACGCGGTCGGCATCGGCGGCGCGTACCTGTGCATCTACGGGATGGAGGGTCCCGGCGGCTACCAGTTCGTGGGCCGCACGACCCAGGTGTGGAATCACCGATCCACCGGCGTCGGCGAAGATCCCTGGCTGCTCCGGTATTTCGACCGGATCAGCTGGTATCCGGTGAGCGCGGACGAGCTGCTGGATCTGCGCGCCGACGTGGCGGCCGGGCGCGGTGAGCTGCTGGCCCAGGACGGCGAGTTCCGGCTCGCCGACTATCGCCGGTTCCTGGCCGACAACGCCGGGTCCATCGCCGATTTCCGGGCCGGTCAGTCGAAAGCCTTCACAGCGGAACGCAATTCGTGGCGCGAAGCGGGCGAGCTGACCGCTAGCCGGTGATCCGGGTGGCGTCGGGGTTGGTGGCGTCGCGGATGACGCGCAGCGCGTCGAGCAGGGCCGTCAGCTGGGCGGGGTCGAGCAGGCCGGTGAGCCAGGTGTCGACGCCGTCCAGGTAGGCGGGCAGGGCCTGGGCGACGCTCGCCGCGCCCGCCTCGGTCAGGACGGCGTAGGAGCTGCGCCGGTCGGTCGGGTCCGCTTCCCGGCGGACGAATCCGTTGCGTTCCAGCCTGTCCACCAGGCGGGTGACACCGCTGGTGGACAGGCGCGTCTGCCCCGCCAGATCCGTCATGCGGAGCCTGCGGCCGGGCGAACGGGTCAGGCGCATCAGGGCATTGAGGTCCAGGCTCGAGAGTCCGCTGTCGCGATAGCTGGGCTCGAGCCGGGCCACCAGGCCGGCGTGCGCCTCGAAGAGCAGGCCGGCCGCGGTCAGCCTGGGGTCGTCGAAGAGTTGCTGGGGGTCCACACGAGTCAGCCTAGACCAAGAAGTTTCACTGCGGATAGTTGACATGAGGAACATTCCGGGTATGTTGTTGCTCAAGCAATATTCCGCACTGCAACTAAATGAGGTTTCGATGAGCACACAGGACTGGATCGCCGGCTTCCGCACCCCGCTGGTGAACCCCGCCGAGGAGATTCGGCTGGCGGAATCGCGCGAATTCGCCGGGGAGACGCTGCGCCAGGTGGTGCGCCTGGCCGGTGGCGGCTCGCGACTGCGGGTGCGCCTGAGCAATCGGTACGCCGCAACCGAATTGGTGATCGGCGCGGCGCGCGTGGCGCCGCGCGAGAATGGGGACGCGATCGTGAGCGCCGACGAGCACGTGCTCCGGTTCGGCGGTGCGACCGCGGCCCGGATTCCGGCGGGCGGCGAAATCGTCAGCGACCCTGTCGATCTGGCCGTGACCGCGGGCACGGACATCGTCCTGAGCCTGTACTTCCCGGAGCCGACCGGACCCGCGGCCTTCTCCCAGCTGCCGGGTGAGTCCGGCTGGGTCGTCGCCGGTGACCACACCGGCGCGGGCGCGCTGCCCGGCGCCGAGGAGACCACCTCGCGCTACTTCCTCACCGGCGTGGACGTTTTCACCGCGGCGGCGACGCCGGTCCTGGTCGCGTTCGGCGATTCCTGGTTCGAGGGCGTGGGTTCCACGCACGGGGCCAACCGCCGCTCGGTGGATGTGCTCAACGCCCGCCTGACCCGCGGCTGGGCGGTGAACCAGGGCATCTCCGGCAGCCGGCTGCTGAGCGATCAGATCGGCGAGCGCGGCCTGACCCGTTTCGACCGCGACGTGCTCGCGGTGCCCGGCGTGGCCGCGGTCTGGGTCAACTTCGGCATCAACGACCTGATCCTGGCGGGCGCGGCGACCGCGGCCGAATTGATCGCCGGCTACACCGAATTGGCGCGCCGGTCCCACGCGGCGGGCCTGCCGATCTACGTGAACACGATCGGCCCCTTCGCCGGCGCGATCTACCCCGGCCTGACCGTCGCCGACGGCCTGCCGGTCCGCACCGAGGTCAACGCCTGGCTCCGCGATTCCCCCCTGTTCGACGCCGTCTTCGACGTGGCCGCGGCGGTGGAGGATCCGGCCCGCCCCGGCTTCATCCGCCCCGACTACGACAGCGGCGACGGCATGCACCTGAACGACGCGGGCGCCCGCGCCATGGCCGAAACGGCAACCATCCCCGCCTTCACCGAAACCCCCACCCCCGCAACCGTATAGGTCCGCCGGTGGCGATCACCGAGGTGATCGCCACCCGTGGGTCAGGGGGTGGGGATGACGCGGATGTCCTCGCCTGCCTCGGTGGCCGGCTCGCCCGGGGCGGTGAACCAGTGGGTCACCTCGCCTTCCTCGAGATCCGCGGCGAGGTCGCCGGTGGGCAGGACCGAGAGGGCGCCGGCGGTCGCCGAGGTGAGGAACTCGGCTATCGCGGCGGGGCCGGCGGTCGCGGTGGTGTACGTCGTCGACTCGTAGTCGATCTCGTTCTCGGTGCGCAGGGTCGCCGCGCGGTCGAGAGCCTCGGCCTGGGTGAGGGTGACCCAGGTGTTGCCGGCGGACTGGAAGACGAAGGCCGCGTCGGTTTCGGTCAGGGGGCGGATCCGGTCGGTGTAGGTGACCGGGTGGGCGGGGCGGGCGGCCAGGTCCGCCTGCACCTTGGGATCGGCGGGGACCAGCCAGCGGATGGAGCTGGCGGCCGGATCCTGGGCGATGCCGAAAGCGGCTCCGGCGGCGAGGATGTCGCCGAAGGACAGACCCTCGGCGAACAGCGTTGCCGCACCGGCCTTCTGGATCGCCCAGACCGCGACCACGGCGTCCACCGAGCGCGGCAGGGCGACGGCGACGATGTCGCCGGGGCCCGCGCCGCGGTCGATGAGCAACCGCGCGAGCTGGGACGAACGCCGGTCCAGCACGTGGTAGGCCAGTTCCTGACCACCCGCGAGCAGCGCCGGGGCCTGCGGATCCTCTTCCACCACTTCGGCCAGCACGTTGGCCACCGTGCGAGCGCCCACGCGCGCCGGTTCGGCGGCGGAATCGTTCGCGGTGACCGCGCTGTCGGCCAGGATGCGGGCGCGCTCGGTGGCATCGAGGATGTCGATGCCGCCGACCAGCGCGGTCGGATCGCCGAGCAGCGCGTCCAGCACCCGGTTCAGGCGCGCGGCGAGGATGGCGACCTCGTCGGCGCTGAACCGCGAATCCAGATAGCGCATCACGATCTCGATGGCCTCGCCCGCCATGACGGCCAGGGTCATCGGGTAGTGGGTGTCGTCGTTCATGCCGACGCCGGCCACCGTCATGCCGTCGATGGAGCTGGCCGCCGCGATGGCGTCCTTGTCCACCGGGTAGGACTCGAACACCACCAGGGTGTCGAATTCCGCTCCGGCCCCGGCCAATCGCTGGATGTCGGTGAGCCCGATGTGGTGGTGCTCCAGCAGGTCGGCCTGTTCGCGCTGCACCCGTTCGAGCAGTCCCTCGATGGAGAGCCGGTCGTCGATCCGGATGCGCACGGGCACCGTGTTGATGAACAGACCCACGATGGATTCCACGCCCGGCAGTTCGGCGGGACGACCGGAGACGGTCGCGCCGAACACCACGTCGCCGCGGCCGGTGAGCCGCCCGACCAGGATGGCCCACGCGGTCTGCACCAGCGTGTTCACCGTGACGCTCAGTTCACCCGCGCGCTTGGCGAGCTGACGGGTGCGCTCGGCGTCGATGTCGAGCACGTGCCGCCCGATCTCGTACTGCTCGTCGGCCTTGCCCGCGGGCGCGAGCTGGGTGGGCTCGGAGACCCCCGCCAGCGCACGGGTCCACGCCCGCAACGATTCCTGCCGATCCCGCCCGGCCAGCCAGGCCAGGTAGTTCCGGTAGGAGACCACGCGCGGCAGCGCCGAGACGTCCCCGCGCACCGCGTACAGCATGAGCAGATCGCGCATGAGCAGCGGCATGGACCAGCCGTCCACCAGGATGTGGTGGGTGGTGATGGCCAGGTGCCACGCCTCGGATCCGGTGCGGAACAACGTGAATCGCATGAGCGGGGCGGCGGACAGGTCGAAGTGGTTCGCCCGGTCCTGCGCCATGAGCTCCTTGAGGCGCGGAATCCGTTCCGTCTCCGGCAGATCGGTGAGATCGACCTCGGACCACGGCGCGACCGCGCCGTCCAGCGCGATCTGGTGCGCCTGCCCGTCCGCGTCGGTGACGAACGCGGTCCGCAGGCTCGGGTACCGGTCAACGATGGCCTGCGCGGCCGCGTGCAGCCGCTCGGTGTCCACCGTGCCGTTCAGATCCAGCATGGCCTGCATGGTGTAGACGTCCAGCACCCCGCGGCTCTGCGCGAGCATGGCCTGGAACAGCAGACCCGACTGCAGCGGCGAGAGCGGCCACACATCGGTGAGCGCCGGGTACGCCCGCTCCCAGCCCGCGATGTCGGTCTGGGTGACCTTGACCAGCGCCATGTCCGACGGGGTGTACCCGCCCGCGTCCGGCCGTTCGGCGTGCGTGGCCAGCGCGGTCAGCGCCGCCACGAACAGATCGGCGAACTCCTGTACCCGCTCGCGGCTGAGCAGCCCGGTCGGGAAGGAGAAGGCCGCGCCCAGCTGCGGGCCGTCCGCGCCGTCGGTGACGATGGCGTTGATGTCCAGCGTGGCGTTGGCGGGCATGTCCAGGTCCATGTCCGCGTCCAGCTGCCCGAGATCACCGGACGGCGCCCAGCCCAGCTGCGCGAGCTGTTCGGGGACTTCACCGCTGGAGACGCGCCCCAGGTAGTTGAAGCTGATCTGCCCGACGCTGCGCAACTGCCCGGCGGTCTCGCCGTTCAGGTAGCGCAGCAGACCGAAGCCGACACCCTTGTCCGGCACCGCGAGCAGCTGCTCCTTGACCGATTTGACGATGTCGCCCAAGGCTTCTCCGCCGGCGAAGGCGTCGTCGAGATCGGCTCCGGCCAGATCCAGGCGCACCGGGTAGGCGCTGGTGAACCAGCCGACCGTGCGCGAGAGATCCGAACCGGGAACGACGTCCTCTTCGCGGCCGTGACCCTCGAGCTTGATGAGCGCGGCGGGGTTGCCGTCGGCCCGCCAGCGCGCGACCGCCATGGCCAGCGCCGAGAGCAGACCGTCGTTCACGCCGCCGCGGAAGCGGCCCGGGATCGAGGTGAGCACCGCGTCGGTGACCGCCGCGGGCACGCTGACCTCCACGCGCTCGACCGTGGCGAAGGTGTCCACCGCCGGATCGAAGGCGCGCGCGCCCAGCAGCGGATCGACGGTGTCGACCACGCCCTGCCAGAAGGGCAGTTCCGCGACGCGTTCGGGAGCCACGGCCGCGTCCAGCAGCGCGTGCGCCCAGCGGCGCATGGAGGTGCCGTTGGCCGGCAGGGCGATCGGCTGCCCGAAGGCCAGCTGCGACCACGCCACCGCGAAGTCCGGGATCAGGATGCGCCAGGAGACGCCGTCGACCACGAAGTGGTGCGCGGCGATCAACAGCACATCCGCCCGGCCGCCGCCGAAGGCGAACCACACGAACTGCATCATCGAGGCGTTCGCGGGATCGAGCCGGCCCAGCGCGCCGTCGAGTTCGGCGCTCGCGACCCGCGACAGCTCCTCTTCGGAGATGTCGGCGGCCACCTCGACGCGATGCACCAGGGCGTCCACGTCGACGCCGCCACGTGCCAGCGCCTCGAATTCCCAGCCGTCCGTTGCGTTTCCACGCAGGCGCGAACGCAGCATGTCGTGGTGATCGAAGACCGCGGCCAGGGTGCCGACCAGCGTCGACCGGTCGATGCCGTCGGGCAGGCGCAGCGCCATGGACTGCGAGAAGCGCTGGTAGGCAGAGCCACTCGACAGAATCGCGGTCATGATCGGGGTCAGCGGAATGTCGCCGACTCCCCCGCCGGGCAGTTCGGCCAGACGTTCCTGCTCACCGTCCCCGCCGAGCACGGCGATCTCGGCCAGCCCGGCCACGCTGCGCTTCTCGAAGACCTCGCGCGGGCTGAACAGGATGCCGCGCGCCTTGGCCCGCGACACCAGCTGGATGGACAGGATCGAGTCGCCGCCCAGGGCGAAGAACGAGTCGTCCACGCCGACCTGATCCACCCCGAGCACCTCGGCGAAGACCTCGGCGATGAGTGCCTCGACATCGCTGACGGGAGCGCGGAATTCGCGCGGCGCCAGCACCGGGGCCGGCAGTGCGCGCCGGTCCAGCTTGCCCGCCGGGGTCAGCGGGATCCGGTCCAGCACGGTGATCGCGGTCGGCACCATGTACTCGGGCAGTCGCGCGGCGGCGTGCTCGGTGAGCGCGGCGATGTCGATGACGGCGTTCGCGACCGGCAGCACGTAGGCCGCCAGGATCGTGGTGCCCACCTCCGTCTTGTGCCCGACCGTGACGGCGAAGTCCACGCTCTCGTGCGCGGTGAGCGCCGCGTCGATCTCGCCGAGTTCGATGCGGAAGCCGCGCACCTTGACCTGGAAGTCGTTGCGGCCCACGTATTCCACGACGGCGTTGTCGTCGGCGTCGCGCTGCCAGCGCACCACGTCGCCGGTGCGGTAGAGCCGCTCGCCGGGCTCGCCGTACGGATCGGCGACGAAACGCTCGGCGGTCAGGCCCGGGCGGGCGTGGTAGCCGCGCGCCAATTGCGGTCCGGCGACGTACAACTCACCGGCCACGCCCTCGGGCACCGGGTGCAGGCGCGAGTCCAGCACCAGGGCCCGCATGCCGCGCACCGGCCCGCCGATGACGACGGTGTCGCCGGGCACGAGCGCACCGGAGATGTTGGTGGCGATGGTGGCCTCGGTCGGGCCGTAGGCGTTGTGGAAGCGGCGCGGCCCGGACGGGTTGACCGACCACTTGGCCACGAGATCCGCGGACACCGCCTCGCCACCGGCGATGATGACCTCCATGCTCGCCAGCTGCGCCGGTTCGAGGGAGGCCAGCACGGACGGGGTGATGAGGCCGACCGTGACGCGCTCGTCGGAGATCAGCCCGCCCAGTTCGTCGCCGCCGTAGGTGCCCGGGGGCACCACGACCAGCGTGCCGCCCGCCCCGAGCGCCAGCAGCAGCTCGAGGATGGAGGCGTCGAACGACGGCGAAGCGAAATGCAGTGCGCGCGAAGAACTGTCGAGACGGTAGCGCTCGACCTGCTCGCGGCTGAAGTTCGCCAGACCCGCGTGGGTGACGACGACGCCCTTGGGCAGGCCCGTCGAACCCGAGGTGTAGATGACGTACGCGGCGGTCGCCGGGCGAATGGCCGACCAGCGTTCGTCGTCGGACACCGCCGCGGGCGAATGCGATTCGATCTCGGCGATCGTCAGCGCGTCGTCGAGTGCGATCCAGCCGGCCAGGCTCGCGACCGGCGGCAGCGCGTCGATCTCGGCGTTCACGGTCAGGCCGAGCACCGCGCCGGAGTCCGAGACCATGTGCGCGATGCGATCGGCCGGGTAGGCCGGGTCGACCGGTACGAAGGCCGCGCCCGACTTGGCCACCGCCCACACCGCGAGCACCGATTCGAACGAGCGCGGAATGGCAACCGCCACCCGCACGTCCGGTCCGGCGCCGCGCTCGATGAGCATGCGGGCCAGGCGCGAGGACGCCGCGTCCAGCTCGGCGTAGCCCAGCACCATGCCGTCGAAGACCACGGCCTCGCCGACCGGATTGGCGGCCACGGCGGCGGCCATGATCTCCGGCAGCGTCATCGGCGCGAGCGCGGGCGCGCCGGTGCGGCCGAGCAGTGCGGTCCGCTCGGCGGCGGCCAGCAGTCCCAGATCCCCGACCGGGGTCTGCGCCTGCGTGGTGATCTGTTCCAGCAGCCTGGTGAAGCGCTGCGCGAACTGCACCACCGTGCGCTCGTCGAACAGGTCACGGGCGTACGCGAATTCGGCGTACATGCCGGTGTCCGGGCCCGCCTCGGCAATGGTCAGCGACAGATCGAATTTCGCGGTGTCGTTCTCGAATTCGACCGCGGCGACCCGCAATCCGGGCAGCTCGAAGGTGCTGTCGGGCAGATTCTCGAACGAGAGCACGACCTGGAACAGCGGGTGGCGCGCGGTGGAGCGCTCCGGGTTGATGATCTCGACCAGCCGCTCGAACGGAATGTCCGCGTGGGCGAAGGCCGCCAGGTCGGCGTCCTTGGCCCGGGCGACCAACTGGGCGAACGTCAGGTCCGCGTCCACCGCGGTGCGCAGCACCAGGGTGTTGACGAACATGCCGATCACGTCGTCGAGCTCGGCTTCGCCGCGGCCCGCGATCGGGGTGCCGATGGCGATGTCCTCGGTCCCGGACAGCCGGGCCAGGAACACCGCGAGCGCGGTGTGCACGACCATGAACATGGTCGCGTTCTGCTCGCGGGCGATGCGCTGCAGCCCGCGGTGCAGTGCGGTCCCGATCGGGAAGCGCACCTTGCCGCCGTGGAAGGACTGCGCGGTGGGGCGCGGCCGATCCGAGGGCAGGTTCAGCTCGTCGGGCAGGCCGTCCAGCGCGGTCCGCCAGTAGTCGGCCTGGGCCGAGATGAGGCTGGCAGCGTCCTGTTCCGAGCCGAGCACCTGGCGCTGCCAGAGCGAGTAGTCCGCGTACTGCACCGGCAGCGGCGCCCAGCCCGGGGCGACGCCGGCCGCGCGCGCGGCGTAGGCGATCATCACGTCGCGGGTCAGCGGGCCCATGGACCAGCCGTCCGCGCTGATGTGGTGCGCCACGATGACCAGCACGTGCTCGACCGGGGGCCGCTCGGGCGCCCGGCCGCGGCCCGCGCCCAGCACCGCCGCGGCGGCCTGGTCGCCGACCGCGCGCCGGGTTGCCATCTCGAAGGCGTCGGCCGCGTCCAGCATGGCGGCTTCCATGCCGCGCGGTTCCTCGACCGGGGCGGCCGGGGCCTCGACGCGGAACAACCGGGCGCGCACGGGCGCGACGGCGGTCACGTCGAAGCCGGCCGAGATGATCTCGGCGATGCGGTCCCGCACCTGCGCGGGGTCGACCACGACCGGCGTCAGGTCCGGAATCACCTGTGCGGCGGGCACGATCACCTGCGCGGCGGCGCCGTCGACCTGCGGGTACACCGTCCGCAGGGTCTCGTGGCGGCCGATCACGTCGGCCACGGCCTGCTGCAGCGCGGACACGTCGAGTTCGCCGGTGAGGCGCACCGCGACCGGGATGTTGTAGGCCGCGGACGCGGTGTCGAACTGGTTCAGGAACCACATGCGCTGCTGCGCGAGCGAGAGCGGCACCGTGGCCGGACGCGGCTGCGCGGTGAGCGCCTGCCGGTCCCCCGCACCCGCGAACAGCTCGACCTTGGCGGCCAGCCCGGCCACCGAGGACGCCTCGAACAGGGTGCGCACCGGCACCCGGGTGTCCAGGGCCGCGCCGAGGCGGGCCGCGACCTGCGTCGCCAGCAGCGAGTTGCCGCCGAGGGCGAAGAAGTCGTCGTCCGCGCCGACGCGCTCGGTGTCGTCCACGCCGAGCACCTCGGCGAACACCCCGGCCACGATCTCCTCGATCGGGGTGGCCGGCGCGCGGAAGGCGGTGGTCTCGAACTCGGGCTCGGGCAGGGCCTTCCGGTCCAGCTTGCCGTTCACGTTCAGCGGCAGGGCGTCCAGCACCACGAAGGCCGAGGGCACCATGTACGACGGCAGCGCGGCCGCTAGCACCGACTTGACCTGTGCGACATCGATTCCCGCGTCCCGATCGGACGGGACCAGGTAGGCGACCAGGCGGTCGCCGGTGCGCTGATCGGACTTGGCCAGCACCGCGACCTGCGCGACCTCGGCCAGATCCAGTAGCGCGGACTCGATCTCGCCGAGCTCGATGCGGAAACCGCGGATCTTCACCTGGAAGTCGGTGCGGCCCCGGTACTCCAGCTCGCCGTTGCCCGCCCAGGCGACCAGGTCGCCGGTGCGGTACATGCGCTCGCCGTCGCCGAACGGGTTGGCCACGAAGCGATCCGCGGTCAGGTCGGGACGCCCGAAGTAGCCGCGCGCCAGCTGCGCGCCGGCCAGGTACAGCTCGCCCTCGACCCCGGCCGGAACCGGGCGCAGGCGCGAGTCCAGCACGTAGACCTCGCTGTTCCACTCCGGCAGGCCGATGGACACCGAGCCGCGATCGGCGTCGGTGACCAGGTGGCTGGTGATGGACACCGCCGCCTCGGTCGGGCCGTAGAGGTTGAACAGCCGGGCCGCCGGGTTGGCGGTGCGGAAGCGCTGCGCCACCGAGGCGGGCAGGGCTTCACCGATGGCGAGCACGCGGCGCAGCGAACTCGTCAGCGCGCCACCGTTCTCGGCGGCGGTCAGCAGCGCGTCGAGCATGGACGGCACCACGTGCAGGGTGGTGACCTGCTCGCGGTCCATCAGCTCGGCCAGGTACACCGGATCGCGATGACCGTCCGGCGCGGCGATGACCAGGCGGCCGCCCGAGACCGCGGCCGACCAGAACTCCCAGACCGAGAGGTCGAAGGTGGCGGCGGTCTTGAGCAGCACCGCGTCGTCGGCGCCGAGGCCGAATTCCGCTGTCTTCCAGTGCAGCTGGTTGACGATCGCGGCGTGCGGCAGCGCCACGCCCTTCGGGCGGCCGGTCGAGCCGGACGTGAAGATCACGTACGCGGTGTTCGAGGGCAGCAGCGGCGCGACCCGCTCCCGATCGCCGATCGCTTCGCCCGCGAGGGCGTCCAGCGACAGCTGATCCAGGCGCACCAGCGGTGCGGCCTCGGTGGTGAAGCGCGCCTCGGCGTTGGTGAGCACGCACACCGGCGCCGCGGTCTCGAGGATGTAGTCGGTGCGCTCGGCGGGCTGGTCGGGATCGACCGGCACGTAGGCGCCGCCCGCGGCCGAGACCGCGTACATGGCCACGACCAGATCGACCGAACGCCGCAGCGCCAGCGCGACCCGGGCCTCGGGCCCGACCCCGATCGAGATCAGGTGCCGCGCCAGGCGATTCACTCGCCTGCCGAGCTCGGCGTACGTGAGCACCTCGCCGTCCGGGCCGATCAGCGCGACCGCGGTCGGGATGGCGGCCACGGTGGCGTCGAGCATCGAGGCCAGCGTCGCGGAACGATCGGTGCGATGCGCGGTGGCGTTGCGATCGCCGAGCAGTTCGGCCCGCTCGTCGGCGGCGAGCAGCTCGATGTCGCCGACCGGGATGCGCGGCGCGGCGATGATCTCGCCGATGAGCCGGGTGAACCGGTCCACGAAGCCCTGCACGGTCTCACGCTCGAACAGGTCGGTGGCGTAGGTGAAGAAGCCGGTGATGCCGGCGGCCGCTCCCCCGTCCGCGTACCTGTCGGTCGCGATCAGGTGCAGGTCGAACTGCGAGATGTCGGTGTCGATATCCAGCCCGGACACGGTCAGGCCGGGCAGTTCCAGGCTGGACTGGGCCAAGTTCTGGAACGACAGACCCACCTGGAACAGCGGATGCCGGGCGGTCGAGCGCACCGGGTTGAGCACCTCGACCAGCCGCTCGAAGGGCACATCCGCGTTGGCGAAGGCCGCGATGTCGGTCTCGCGCTGGCGGGCCAGCAGGGCGGCGAACGGCTCGCCGGAGTCCACCCGGGTGCGGAAGACCAGGGTGTTGACGAACATGCCGATCATGTCGTCCAGCGCGGCCTCACCGCGACCGGCCATCGGGGTGCCGATGGCGATGTCGTCGGTGCCGGAGAGGCGGGCCAGCAGGACCGCGAGCGCGGTGTGCACGACCATGAACAGCGTCGCGCCCTCCGCGCGCGCCAGATCGATGAGCGCGCGGTGGGTTTCGGCGTCGATGCTCCAGCCGACCCGGCCACCGGTGAAGGACTGCACGGCCGGGCGCGGGCGATCGGCGGGCAGATCCAGCTGATCGGGCAGCTCGGCCAGCGCGTTGCGCCAGTAGTTGACCTGCTTGGTGGCCAGCGACTCGGGATCGCTCTCGTCGCCGAGCAGTTCGCGCTGCCAGATGGAGTAGTCGGCGTACTGCACCGCGAGCGGCGCCCAGCCCGGCGTCTCACCCATGGCGCGGGTGGCGTAGGCGGTCATCAGGTCGCGGGTCAGCGGGCCGACCGAGGAGCCGTCGCCGGAGATGTGGTGAATCACCAGCGCGAGTACGTATTCCGGGGTCTCGGTGTCCGCGATCCGGAACAGCGCCACCCGCAGCGGCACCTCGGTGGTGACGTCGAAGCTGGTCGAGGTCAGCGCCAGCACCGCGGCGGGCGCGTCGGCGCCGCTGACGGTGCGCACCTCGAGTTCGGGCACGGCCTGTGCCGCGGGCAGGATGACCTGCACCGCGCCGTCCTCGGTCTGCGGGTACACCGTGCGCAGGATCTCGTGGCGGGCAACGACATCGGCGATGGCCGCGCGCAGCGCGTCCACGTTCAGGTCACCGGTCAGGCGCACCGCGACCGGCACGTTGTAGGCCGCGGACTGGTTGTCGAAGCGGTTCAGGAACCACATGCGCTGCTGCGCGAGCGAGAGCGGGATGTGCTCCGGGCGCGGTCCGGCGGCGAGCGCCTTGCGGCCCCCGGCCCCGGCGTCGTGCTCCACCCGCGCGGCCAGCGCCGCCACGGTGGAAGCCTCGAACATCAGGCGCACCGGCACCCGGGTGTTGAGAGCCTCGCCCAGGCGGGCGGCGACCTGCGTCGCCAGCAGCGAGTTGCCGCCCCAGGCGAAGAAGTCGTCGTCCAGGCCGAGGCGGCCGCCCTCGAGGTGCAGCACGTCGGTGAACACGCCCGCCACGATCTGCTCGATCGGGGTGACGGGCGCGCGGAAGACCGCCTTCTCGAAGGTGGGCTCGGGCAGCGCCTTGCGGTCGAGCTTGCCGTTGGCGTTGAGCGGCAACGACTCCAGCGGCATGTAGACCGCGGGCACCATGTAGGACGGCAGTTCGGCCAGCAGCGCCGACTGCAGCGCCTGCTTGTCGATCGTGCCGGCCGCGCCGACGACGTAGGCGACCAGGCGATCACCGAGCACCGGATCCTGGTGCGCGACAACGGCGGCCGAGACGACGGAGTCCTGGCGCAGCAGCGCGGACTCGATGTCGCCCAGCTCGATGCGGAAGCCGCGGATCTTCACCTGGAAGTCGGTGCGGCCCCGGTAGTCGAGTTCGCCGTTCGCGTTCCAGGCGACCAGGTCGCCGGTGCGGTACATGCGCTCACCGTCGCCGAACGGGTTGGCCACGAAGCGATCCGCGGTCAGATCGGGACGCCCGAAGTAGCCGCGCGCCAGCTGCGCACCGGCCAGGTACAGCTCACCGGACACCCCGACCGGCACCGGGCGCAGTCGCGCGTCCAGCACGTACACCCGGCTGTTCGCCTCGGGTGCGCCGATGGGGACCGAGATCTCGTCCGCGGCGCTCACCCGGTGGTTGGTGATCGAGACCGCGGCCTCGGTGGGGCCGTACAGGTTGAACAGCTCGGTGCGCGGGCTCTCGCGCAGCACCCGCTGGGCCAGCGGCCCGGGCAGGGCCTCGCCGATGGCCAGGATGCGCCACAGCGAGTCCGGCAGACCGGCGGTGACCAGCGCGTCGAGCATGGACGGCACCACGTGCAGGGTCGTGACCCATTCGCGCGCCATGAGCTCGTTCAGGTACGCCGGATCTTTGTGCCCGTCGGGCAGGGCGATGACCAGGCGGCCGCCGCACGCGACGGCCGACCAGAACTCCCAGACCGAGAGGTCGAAGGTGGCGGCGGTCTTGAGCAGCACCGCGTCGGCCGCGTCGAGCCCGAATTCCGAACTCTTCCACAGCAACTGGTTCACCACCGCGCCGTGGGGCAGGGCGACGCCCTTGGGCCGCCCGGTGGAGCCGGAGGTGAAGATGACGTAGGCGGTGTTCGCCGCGGTCAGCTCGCGCACGCGCTCGCCGGCCGTGATCGGCTTGTCCGACCGGGCGGACAGATCGAGTTCGTCGATGCGCAGCACGGCCACGTCCGCCAGCGCCTCGGCACCGTCACCGGTGATCTCGTAGGCGTCCCGGCCGGTGCTCAATACACAGGCGGGAGCGGCGGTTTCGAGAATGTAGTTGGTGCGCTCGGCGGGCTGATCGGGATCGATCGGCACGTACGCCGCACCGGCCTTGGCAACGGCGTACATGGCGACGACCAGATCGGCCGAACGCCGGATGGCAAGGGCCACACGGTCTTCAGCGCCGATTCCGCGCGCGATGAGCTCGCGCGCCAGGCGGTTGACCCGGGCGTCGAGCTCGGCGTAGGTGATGTTCTCCGCGACCCCGTCGGCGGTGTCGGCCACCAGGGCCACGGCCTTGCGATCGGCGGCCACGGTCGCGTCCAGCAGCGAGACCAGGGTGGCAGTCTCCGCGCCCGGGAACACCGGGTTCAGATCGCGCCCGGTGTCGTTCCAGCGCTCCAGGATCCGCTGACTGTCGCTCTCGCCCAGCAGGTCGATCTCGCCGATGGTGACGTCGGCGTTCGCCAGCACCGCGTCCAGGATGCGGATGAAGCGATCGGCGAACGCGCGAATCGTGCTCTCGTCGAAGATGTCAGTGGCGTAACCGAATTCGGTGAGGATCTCGGCGGGCGCCCCGCTGTCGGTGTACCGGTCGTAGAGCGTCACGTGCAGGCCGGTCTTGGCCAGCTGGGATTCGAACTGCACCGCGGCCACGTGCAGACCCGGCAGCTCGAACGCGCTCTCGGCCAGGTTCTGGAAGGACAGGCCGACCTGGAACAGCGGATTGCGCGCGGTGGAGCGCACCGGGTTGAGCACCTCGACCAGGCGCTCGAACGGCACGTCGGCGTTGGCGAAGGCTTCCAGGTCGCGTTCGCGGACCTCGGCCAGCATCCCGGCGAAGGTGGCGGCCGAGTCGACCCGGGTACGGAACACCAGGGTGTTCACGAACATGCCGATGAGGTCGTCGAGTTCGCGTTCGCCGCGGCCCGCGATCGGGGTGCCGACCGCGATGTCGTCGGTGCCGGACAGGCGGGCCAGCAGTACCGCGAGCGCGGCGTGCACGACCATGAACAGCGACGCGTTGTTGGCGCGCGCGAGTTCGTGCAGCCCGGCGTGGCGCTCGGCGTCGATGTCGAAGCGCAGCGCCTTGCCCACGAAGGACTGGGCGGGCGGGTGCGGGCGATCGGTCGGCAGCTCGAGCTGGTCCGGCAGTCCGGCCAGCGCGCGCGTCCAGTACGCGACCTGCTGCGCGGCCAGCGATTCCGGGTCCTCTTCCGAGCCCAGTACCGCGCGCTGCCACAGCGCGTAGTCCGCGTACTGTACCGGCAGCGGAACCCACTGCGGCACATCGCCGTTGGCGCGGGCCACGTAGGCCGCCATCACGTCGCGCGACATCGGTCCCATGGAGGAGCCGTCGGCCGAGACGTGGTGCACGGTGAAGGCCAGCACGTGCT
This sequence comes from Nocardia sp. NPDC005978, assembly GCF_040614455.1. NCBI lineage: Bacteria > Bacillati > Actinomycetota > Actinomycetes > Mycobacteriales > Nocardiaceae > Nocardia > Nocardia sp. NPDC005978. Next base: position 60,801 of record NZ_JBEXUS010000015.1, on the reverse strand, counting down.
GTTCGACGTCGCTGTCGGTGATGCGGAACAGCTTCACCGCCAGCGGCACCTCGACGGTGACGTCGAAGGTGGTCATGGCGAACTCGATGACCTTGCCCAGCAGATCGCCCTCGCGCACGCCCTCCGGGACCAGCATGAGATCGGTCTGCGAGGCGGGCAGGATGACCTGGTGCGGCCCGTCCGCGGTGCGCGGGTAGATGGTCCGCAGCACCTCGTGGCGGCCGATCACGTCGCCGAGCGCCTGCTCGAGCGCGTTGAGATCGAGTGCGCCGGTGAGGCGTACGGCCAGCGGGATGTTGTCGACCGCGGAGGTGCTGGTGTCGAACTGGTTCAGGAACCAGTAGCGCTGCTGCGCCGGGGACAGCGGCACCTGCGCCGGGCGCTCGCCGGCGACCAGGCGCGGGCGGGCGCGGCCGGAGCCGGCGTGCCGCTCGACCCGGGTGGCCAGCGCCGAGACCGTGGAGGCCTCGAACAGATCGCGCACGGCCAGGTGGATGTCCAGCGCCGCGCCGAGGCGGGCGGTGACCTGGGTGGCGATGAGCGAGTTGCCGCCGAGTTCGAAGAAGTCGTCGTCGACGCCGACCCGGCCGACGCCGAGCACGTCGGCGAAGGTGCCCGCCACGATCTCCTCGATCGGGGTGGTGGGCGCGCGGAAGACCTTGGTCTCGAAGACCGGTGCGGGCAGTTGCTTGCGATCCAGCTTGCCGGAGGCGTTGAGCGGGAAGGACTCCAGGATCACGTAGGCGGCCGGCACCATGTAGCCCGGCAGCCCGTCCTGCAGCTCGGCGCGCACGGCGTCCAGGTCGACGGTGTGCCCGGCGGCCGGAACGAGGTAGCCGACGAGCTGATCGCCGAGGCGATCGTCCGAGCGCACCACGACCACCGACTGGGCGATGGACGCGACCGCGGTGAGCGCGGCCTCGATCTCGCCGAGTTCGATGCGCAGACCACGCAGCTTCACCTGGAAGTCGGTGCGGCCCAGGTATTCCAGCTCGCCCGCGCCGGTCCACTTCACGAGGTCGCCGGTGCGGTACATGCGCCGGCCGCCGTGGAAGGGATCGGCCACGAAGCGGTCCGCGGTCAGATCCGGGCGCGCGACGTAGCCGCGCGCCAGCTGCACGCCCGCGAGGTAGAGCTCACCCGCGACACCGGGGGCGACCGGGTGCAGTCGTGCATCCAGCACGTAGACGCGGGTGTTGAAGACCGGGCGGCCGATCGGCACGGACGCGGTGTCGGCCGGGGTGACCTCGTGGTAGGTGACGTCGACCGCGGCCTCGGTGGGGCCGTACAGGTTGTGCAGCTGCGCGCCGGTCAGCTCCAGGAGCTTGTGCGCGGTGGGCGCGGGCAGCGCTTCGCCCGAGGCGAAGACGTTGCGGAGCGAGACGCATTCCGCCGCACGCTCTTCCGCGACGAAGACCGACATCATCGACGGCACGAAGTGCGCCGTGGTGACCTCGTGATCGACGATGAGCCCGGCCAGGTACGCCGGGTCGCGATGCCCGTCCGGCTTGGCGATGACGAGCGTCGCGCCGATCTGCAAGGGCCAGAAGAACTCCCACACCGAGACGTCGAACGTCGCGGGGGTCTTCTGCAGCACCACGTCGTCGTCGAACAGACCGTATTCGGTCTGCATCCACACCAGGCGGTTGACGATCGCCTCGTGGCTGACCGCGACGCCCTTGGGGCGGCCGGTCGAGCCGGAGGTGAAGATGACGTAGGCGACGTTGCCCGCGAGCAGCGGCGCCACGCGCTCGGCGTCGGTGATCGGCGCGGGCGAGAAGGCGTCCAGTTCGAGGGTGTCGATGCGCAGGGTCCGCACGCCGGCTTCGACGCCGTCGCGGGTGGTGGTGAGCACGCACACCGGCTGGGCGATGTCCAGGACGTAGCGGTTGCGCTCCTCCGGATGGTCCGGATCCAGCGGCACGTACGCGCCGCCGGCGGCGATGACGGCGTACATGCCGATCACCAGGTCCAGCGAGCGTCGCATGCCCAGGGCCACCAGCGTGTCCGGGCCGACGCCGGCCGCGATGAGGTAGCGGGCCAGGCGGTTGACGCGCGCGGCGAACTCGCCGTAGGTCAGCGTCTCGCCCTCGAAGACCAGGGCGGTCGCGCCCGGGGTCTGGATCGCCTGGGTCGCGAACATCGAGGCCAGGGTGACGTCGGCGTCGGACTTGCGCCCGGCCAGCGCGACGCGGGTGACGTCGTATTCGGTGTTGTTCCAGGAGCGCAGCACGCGGCGGCGTTCCAGGTCGTCCAGGATGTCGATGTCGCCGACGAGCGCGGCCGGATCGGCGACCACCGCGTGCAGCACGCGCAGCATGTTGCCCGCGAAGCCCGCGATGGTGGCGGTGTCGAACATGTCGGTGGCGTAGGCGAATTCGGCCGTCATGCCCGCGCTGCGACCGTCCGCGCCGACGCGTTCGGTCAGCTCGAGGTGCAGATCGAACTTGGCGGTGACCACGTCCAGCGGCACCCCGGCCACTTCCAGGCCCGGCAGGGTGAAGGTGGCCGCGCCGGTGTTCTGGAACGAGAGCATGACCTGGAACAGCGGGTGGCGGGCCTGCGAGCGCGCCGGGTTGAGGATCTCGACCAGGCGCTCGAACGGCAGGTCGGCGTGGCCGAAGGCGGCCAGGTCGATGTCCTTGGTGGTGGCCAGCAGTTCGGTGAACTTGGCGCCGGCGTCCACCGGGGTGCGCAGCACCAGGGTGTTGACGAACATGCCGATGGCGTCGTCCAGCACCTGCTCGCCGCGGCCGGCCACGGCGGTGCCGATGGCGATGTCGTCGCCGCCCGAGAGCCGGGCCAGCACCGCGGCGAAGGCCGCGTGCACGACCATGAACAGGCTCGCGCCGTGCTCGCGCGCCAGGGTGTTCAGGCCGTCGAGCAGATCGGCGTCGATCGTGAACTCGTGCACGCCACCGCGATTGGAGGCCACGGCCGGGCGCTGCCGGTCGGCGGGCAGATCGATCTGATCGGGCAGCCCGGCCAGGGTGCGGGACCAGTAGCCCACCTGCTGGGCGATCAGCGAGTCCGCGTCGTCCTCCGAGCCCAGCGTCTCGCGCTGCCACAGCGCGAAGTCCGCGTACTGCACCGGCAGCGGAGCCCACTGCGGCACGGCGCCATTGGCGCGCGAGGCGTAGGCGAGCATGACGTCGCGCGCCAGCGGGCGCACCGACCAGCCGTCACCGGAGATGTGGTGCACCACGAAAACCAGGACGTACGTGGGCTGCTCGGCATCGGAGACGCGGAACAGCCCCGCGCGCACCGGCGCGGTCACGGTCACGTCGAAGCCGGTGAGCACCAGTTCGGCGACCCGGTCCCGCAGCTCGGCCTCGGTGACGTCCACGGGCGCGGAGTCCACGGCGACCTGGTCGGCGGGCAGCACCACCTGCACGCCACGGCCTTCGGCGTTCTCCGGGTAGTACGTGCGCAGCACCTCGTGCCGCTCGAGCACGTCGCCGACCGCGGCCCGCAGCGCCGCCACGTCGAGTTCGCCGGTGAGGCGGACCGCGAGCGGGATGTTGTTCACCGCGGAGGCGGTGTCGAAGCGGTTCAGGAACCACATGCGCTGCTGCGCCAGCGACAGCGGAATCTCGTCCGGGCGCTGCTGGGCCACGAGTTCCCGGCGCGCGCCGGTGCCCGCCTGCACCGCGACGCGGGCGGCCAGGGCCGCGACGGTCGGGGCGTCGAAGAGCGCGCGGACCGGCACCCGGGTGTCCAGGGCCGCGCCGAGGCGGGCCACGACCTGGGTGGCGATGAGCGAGTTGCCGCCGAGCTCGAAGAAGTCGTCGTCCGCGCCGACGGGCTGCTCCAGTCCGAGGACCTCGGCGAAGACCGCGGCGACCGCCGATTCGGCCGGGGTGGACGGCGCGCGGAATTCGCGCGCCTCGAAGACCGGTTCGGGCAGCGCCTTGCGATCCAGCTTGCCGCTGGTGTTGAGCGGGAAAGCGTCCAGCGCCACCACGGCGGCCGGAATCATGTAGACGGGCAGCGACTGCCCGGCCTGGGCGAGCAGCTCGCGCGGCTCGATCTCGTATCCCGGCGCGGGCACCGTGTAGGCCACCAGCTGATCGCCGGTCGGGGTGGGCACCACCAGCACCGCGGCCTGGCTGACCGAAGGCTGGGCCAGCAGCGCGGTCTCGATCTCGCCGAGCTCGATGCGCTGACCACGGAACTTCACCTGGAAATCGGTGCGGCCGATGTACTCCAGCCGCTGTGACTCCCCGGCCGGCTCGCGCCACACCACCAGATCACCGGTGCGGTACATACGCTGCCCCGGCTCGAAGGGGTTGGCCACGAAGCGATCCGAGGACAGATCCGGGCGGGCGACGTAGCCGCGCGCCAGCTGATCGCCCGCCAGGTACAGCTCACCCGCGACGCCCACCGGGGTAGGCCGCAAACGCGAATCCAGTACGTAGACACGGCTGTTCCACTGCGGGATACCGATCGGCGCGGTCCGGGTATCGGCCGCGGTCACCTGCCAGTAGGTGATCGACACCGCGGCCTCGGTCGGACCGTAGAGGTTGTGCACCGCGATGTCGCCGAGTTCACGGACGGCAGCCGCGGTCTCCGGCGGCAACGCCTCACCGATCACGAACACGTCGCGCAGCGTCGGCAGCGAACCCGCGGGAGTGTGCGCGGCGAACACCGTGAGCATGGACGGCACGAAGTCGGTGACCGTCACGCCCTGCGCGGCGATGACGTCGGCGATGTACGCGGGGTCGCGATGCCCGTCGTGCGTGGCGACCACCAGGGTCGACCCGACGCGCAGCGGCATGAAGTAGCCCCACAGCGACACGTCGAACGTGGTCGCGGTCTTCTGGAAGTACACGTCCGCAGCACCCATCGGGTACTCGGCCAGCATCCACTCGATCTGATTGTCGATGGCCGCGTGCGTGACCGCGACACCCTTGGGGCGACCGGTCGAGCCCGAGGTGAAGATGACGTACGCGGTGTTGGACGACCGCACCGGTCCCAGTCGTTCGGCGCTCGCGATGGGCGTGCCCGGGTAGCCGGACAGGTCCTCGACGTCGATCTCCAGCACGGCACGATCACCGGCGTCGAAATCGTCACGGCTGGTGGACAGTACGGCGACCGGCTGGGCGGTGTCGAGCACGTGCCCGATGCGTTCGGCCGGATGGTCGGGGTCCAGCGGCACGTACGCGCCACCGGCCTCGAGCACCGCGTACATCGCCACCACGAGATCCAGCGAACGCCGGATGCCCAGGGCCACCAGCGATTCCGGTCCGACCCCGGCCGCGATCAGGCGGCGGGCCAGCCTGTTCACCCGCTCGGCGAACTCGCCGTAGGACAGACTCGTCCCCTCGAACACGACGGCCGTCGCGTCCGGGGTCGCCGCGGCCTGCGCCACGAAGCCCGAGGTCAGGGTGTAGGCGTCGCCGCCGTCCCGGCTCGCACCCGCGTGCAGCGCGTGCCCGGTGTCGTTCCAGTCCACCAGGATCCGGCCGCGCTCGGCCTGCTCCAGCAGCTCGATGTCGCCGATGGCGAGCTCGGGCCGATCCGCGATGGACCGCAGCAGCAGTCCGAAGCGCTCGCCGAACAGCTCCATGGTGGCGGCGTCGAACAGGTCGGTGGCGTAGATGAGTTCGGCGGTCAGGCCGGTCGGGGCGGCGGCGCCGTTACCCGAGACATCTTGTGCGGCAGCCTGTTCGGTGAGCACCAGTTGCAGGTCGAACTTGGCGGTGTCCAGCGGCAGATCGACGCCGCTGACGGTGAGGCCGGGCAGTTCCAGCACGGCCGCGGCGTGGTTCTGGAATGCCAGCATGACCTGGAACAGCGGGTGGCGGTTCTGCGCGCGAGCCGGGTTGAGGATCTCGACCAGGCGCTCGAACGGCAGGTCAGCGTGCCCGAAGGCCCCGATGTCGGTGGCGCGCACCGACTCCAGCAGCGCGGTGAAGTCCGCGCCGGTGTCGACCGGCGTGCGCAGCACCAGGGTGTTGACGAACATGCCGATCAGGTCGTCCAGGGCGCGTTCACCGCGGCCGGCGACCGGGGTGCCGATGGCGATGTCGGCCTCGCCGGACAGGCGCGAGAGCAGCGCGGCCAGCGCGGCGTGCGCGACCATGAACAGCGTCGCGCCCCGCGAGCGGGCCAATTCGGCCAGCTTGCCGTGGGTTTCGGCGTCGATGGTGAACACGTGCGTCGCGCCGCGACCGCTGGCGGCCGCCGGGCGCGGGCGATCGGACGGCAGATCCAGCTGCTCGGGCAGCCCGCGCAGGGTCTCGCCCCAGTACGAGATCTGCTGGGCGATAACCGATTCCGCGTCGGCCTCGTCGCCGAGCACTTCGCGCTGCCACAGGGCGTAGTCCGCGTACTGGACCGCGAGCGGCTTCCAGCCCGGCTCGCCGCCCTCGACGCGCGCGCCGTAGGCGGTCATGACATCGCGGGTCAGCGGGCCCATCGACACGCCGTCGGCGGAGATGTGGTGCACCACCAGCGCGAGGATGTGCTCGGTCGGGCTGACCTCGAACAGGCGGGCGCGGAACGGCACCTCGGCGGTGACGTCGAAACCGCGCAGCAGGAATTCCGAGAGGGCGCGCGGCATGTCGGCGTCGGCCACCTCGACCGGGGTCAGGTCCGGGATGACCTGTCCGGTGGGAACGATCTCCTGGTACGCGACGCCGTCGATCTCGGGGTAACGGGTGCGCAGGGACTCGTGGCGCGCCAGCACGTCGGCGACCGCGATCTGCAGCGCCTGACGATCCACCAGACCCGACAGCCGCACCGCGGCCGGGATGTTCTCCACGGCCGACTCGGTGTCGAAGCGGTTCAGGAACCACATGCGCTGCTGCGCCAGCGAGAGCGGCAGTCGCTCGGGACGCTCGCGTGCCACCAGGGCCTGCCTGCGGCCCGAACCCGAGTGCACCTCGGCGCGCGCGGCCAGCGCCGCGACCGAGGACGCCTCGAAGATCTCGCGCACGCCCAGTTCGGTGTCCAGCGCCGCCGACAGGCGGGCCGCGACCTGGGTGGCGATCAGCGAGTTGCCGCCGAGCGCGAAGAAATCGTCGTCCAGGCCGACGCGCTCGAGGCCGAGGATCTCCTCGAAGATGCCCGCCACGATCTGTTCGACCGGCGTGACCGGGGCGCGGAAGACCGCGGCCTCGAACACCGGCGCGGGCAGCGCCTTGCGGTCCAGCTTGCCCGAGGCGTTGAGCGGGAACTCCTCCAGCACCAGCAGGATGGACGGCACCATGTACGCGGGCAGGCGATCGGCCAGCTCCGCGCGCACGGCTTCCACGTCCACGGCGCGGCCGGCGGCCGCGATGACGTAGGCGACCAGCTGGTCGCCGGTGTGCACGTCGCCGCGCACCACGACCACCGACTGAGCGATCGAATCCAGTGCGGTGAGCGCGGATTCGATCTCGCCGAGCTCGATGCGCAGACCGCGCAGCTTCACCTGGAAGTCGGTGCGGCCCAGGTACTCGATCTCGCCGCCGCCGGTCCACATGACCAGGTCGCCGGTGCGGTACATGCGGTCGCCGGACCCGAAGGGGTTGGCCACGAAGCGATCCGCGGTGATGTCCGGGCGCGCCACGTAGGCCGTCGCGAGCTGATCACCCGCGAGGTAGAGCTCACCCGCGACACCCACCGGAACCGGCCGCAGCCGCGAATCCAGCACGTACACCTGGGTGTTGAACACCGGGCGGCCGATCGGCACGGTGTCGATGTCGGCCACGTCGACCCGGTGGTAGGTGACGTCGACCGCGGCCTCGGTGGGGCCGTACAGGTTGTGCAGCTCGGCGCCGGTGATCTCGCGCAGGCGCTGGGCGGGCTTGGGGGACAGGGCCTCACCGGAGGCGAACACCAGGCGCAGGCTCTCGCAGCGCACGGCGGCGGGCTCGGCCACGAAGACCGCGAGCATGGACGGCACGAAGTGGGTGACCGTCACCCCGGCCCGGGCGATGAGGTCGGCCAGGTACGCCGGGTCGCGATGGCCGTCCGGCTTGGCGATGACCAGCGTCGCGCCGATCTGCAAGGGCCAGAAGAACTCCCACACCGACACGTCGAAGGTCGCCGGGGTCTTCTGCAGCACGACGTCGTCGGCGGCGAGCCCGTATTCGGACTGCATCCACACCAGGCGGTTCACGATGGCCGCGTGCGGCACGGCAACGCCCTTGGGGCGGCCGGTCGAACCCGAGGTGAAGATGACGTAGGCGGTGTTCGAAGCCCGCAGCGGCGCGAGGCGATCCGCGTCGGTGAGCGGCGCGGCCGAGTACCCGGCCAGATCCAGCAGATCGATGCGGACCTGCGCGGTGTCCACCGGCAGATCCTCGCCCGCGGTCAGCACGGTCACCGGGTCGGCGGTGGCCAGGATGTATTCGGTGCGCTCGGCCGGGTGGTCGGGGTCGAGCGGCACGTAGGCCGCACCGGCGGCCGACACCGCGTACATGCCCACGACCAGGTCGATGGAGCGGCGCATGCCCAGCGCGACAAAGGATTCCGCGCCGACGCCGCGCTCGATGAGCCAGCGTGCCAGGCGGTGCACCCGCCCGGCCAGCTCGCCGTAGGACAGACTCGTCCCCTCGAAGACGAGCGCGGTCGCGTCCGGGGTCCGCTCGGCCTGCGCCTCGAACAGCGCGACCAGGGTGGCCGCGGTATCACCGGAGGCGGCGCGCACGCCGCCCTCGGCGTCGTCCTCGGCCGTCCCGCCGCCGGTGAGCACGGCCAGCACGGTGTCCACGTCGTAGGCGGTGTCGTTCCATTCGGACACCACCTGCTCGCGCTCGAAGATGTCGAGCAGCTCGATGTCGCCCACCGCGGCGGCCGGATTCGCGGTGATGGCGGTGAGCACCCGGATCAGGCGATCCGCGATCCGGCGCACGGTGGCCTCGTCGAACAGATCCCGCAGGTAGCCCGCGCGCACGCGCAGGCGGGTGTCCAGCTGGGCGATGAGCGTCAGCGGGTAGTGGGTGGCGTCGGCGGCCTCGAGGTTGGTGACCCCCATGCCGTCGATGTCGGCGGCCTGCGCCCGGATCCCCTCGGCGTCGACCGGATAGGACTCGAACACCACCAGGGTGTCGAACAGCCCGCCGATGCGCGCCGCCGACTGGATGTCGGCCAGGCCGACGTAGTGGTGGTCCAGCAGGTCGGCCTGCTCGCCCTGGGTGCGGGTGAGCAGCGCGCGCGCCGACTCGGACGGATCGAAGGCGACCCGCACCGGCACGGTGTTGATGAACAGGCCCACCATGGATTCCACGCCCGTGAGCTGGGCGGGACGCCCGGAGACGGTGGTGCCGAACAGGACGTCCTCGCGGCCGGTGAGCCGGCCGAGCAGCAGACCCCAGGCGACCTGGAGCACGGTGTTCGGGGTGACGCCGATGTCCGCGGCCAGCGCGGTCAGGCGTGCGGTGGCGGTCTCGTCCAGCTCGAAGAAGTACTCGCCGGACAGCGCGGTGATCTCCCGCCCGGCGTCGGGCCGGGTGAGCAGGGTCGGCTCGGAGACCCCGCGCAGGGAGTGCTTCCAGGCGTCGAGGGAAGCCGTACGGTCCTGCTGCGCAACCCATTCCAGGAAGTAGCGGTAGGAGCGCACGGGCGGCAGCACCGCGGCGTCGGCATGCGTGGCGTACAGCACCAGCAGGTCCTGCATGAGCAGCGGCATGGACCAGCCGTCGAGCAGGATGTGGTGGTTCGCCACCGCCAGCTGCCACTCGTCGGCGGCGGTCTGCACCAGGGTGAAGCGGATCAGCGGCGGTTCGGTGAGGTCGAAACGCTGCACGCGATCGGCTTCGAGAATGTCACCGGCGTACCCGGTCTCGGTGCGATCGTGCTGTGCCCAGGCCGCGTGCACCTTGTCCAGCACGACCTGCACCGGCACACCGGCGGCGTCGGAAACGTAGGCGGTGCGCAGGATCTCGTGCCGGTCCAGCAGCGCCTGCGCGGCCGCGCGCAGGCGGTCCGCGTCCACGCGCCCGGTCAGGGTCAGCACCACCTGCGCGGTGTAGACGTCCACCGAGGTGGCCGCCAGCTGGGCGTGGAAGAGCAGACCCGACTGCAGCGCCGACAGCGGCCACACCTGGTCGATGACGCCGAAACGCTGTTCCCAGCCGTCGATGTCGCGCTGGGCGATGCGCACCAGCCCGAAGTCGGACGGCGTATGCCCACCGGCCTGCGCCGATTCCGCATGCCGCGCAACGGCTTCCAGCGCGGCGACCCACAGCGCGCCGAACTCGGCGACGTCGGCCGCGTCCAGCAGCGTGCTCGGGTAGCCGATATTGGCGGTCAGGTGATCGCCGACCACGATGGCGTTGATGTCGAGCGGGGCCATGGCCGGCATGTCGGCGTCGTACGCGCCGCCCAGATCGGCCAGCTCGGCGGCCGGGATCCAGCCGAAGCCGCGCAGCGCCTCGGGCACCTCGGCGGTGTTGACCCGGCCCAGGTAGTTGAAGCTGATCTGGCCGGGCAGCCGCGCCGGCAGCTGATCGGCGGTGGCCTGGTTCAGGTAGCGCAGCAGGCCGTAGCCGATGCCCTTGTCCGGCACCGCGAGCAGCTGCTCCTTGATCGCCTTGATGGCGTGGCCCATGGCCGGGCCGCCGGCCAGCGCGGCGTCCACGTCGATCCGCGACAGCTCGAAGCGGACCGGGAAGATGGCGGTGAACCAGCCGACGGTGCGGGACAGGTCCGCGCCGGGCACGACCTCTTCCTCACGGCCGTGGCCTTCCAGCCGGATGAGCGCGGAGTCGTCCCCCGCGGCGACGCCCCGGCCGGAGCGCCACTTCGCGACGGCCAGCGCCAGCGCGGTCAGCAGACCGTCGTTGACGCCGCCGTGGAACAGCGCGGGCACGGTGGTCAGCAGCGACCTGGTGACCTCGGCGGACAGCTCGACCCGGTGCTTGTCCAGCACCGCGGTGACGTCGACCGCAGGGTCCAGCGGCCGCGCGGTGAGCAGCGGATCCGGACCGTCGACGACGCCGCGCCAGAACTCGAGTTCGGCCACCCGCGATTCGGTGGCGGCCTCGCGTTCGAGCGCGTGCGCCCAGGTGCGCATGCTGGTCTCGGGCGCGACCAGCTCGGGCGACTGCCCGGCGGCCAGCTGTCCCCAGGCGGTGACGAAATCGGGCACCAGGACGCGCCAGGTGACGCCGTCCACGACCAGGTGGTGCGCGGCCACGATCAGGCGGCCCGCGCGCGAGCCGTCGCTCGGGACCAGCCACACGAACCGGATCACCACACCCGCGGTGGGGTCGAGCCGGTCGAGGGTGGCATCGAGTGCGGCGGAGGCGATCTCGACCAGTTCGGCGTCGCTCGCGGCGGCGTCGAACTCGGTGCGGTCGATGAGCGCGTCCACATCGACGGCCCCGGCCGCGGCCGTCTCCACGATCCAGTCCGCGCCCGGCACCCGGCGCAGGCGCGCCCGCAGCATGTCGTGGCGGTCGATGACCGCGCCGACGGTGGCGGCGATGCCCGCGCGGTCGATGCCGACCGGCAGCTCCAGGGCCATGGTCTGGTTGAAGCGCCCGAACGCGCCGGGGCGCTCGACCATGAACCGCACCACCGGGGTGAGCGGCATGACGCCGACGCCCCCGCCGGGCAGTTCCAGCAGCTTCGGCGCCGAATCACCCTGGGCGTCCGCGGTTTCGGCGACGGCGGCCAGCCCGGCGACGGTGCGCTGTTCGAACACGTCGCGCGGGCTGAAGACCACCCCGCGCGCCTTCGCCCGCGACACCAGCTGGATCGAGACGATGGAATCGCCGCCCAGCGCGAAGAAGGAGTCGTCGATGCCGACCCGCTCCAGTCCCAGCACCTCGGCGAACACCTCGGAGATGGTGTGCTCCAGCGCGTTCCGCGACGCCCGGAAGACGACCTCGGTGGCGAAGACCGGTTCGGGCAGCGCCCTGCGATCCAGCTTGCCGACCGGGGTCAGCGGCACCCGGTCGATGACCATGACCGCGGACGGCACCATGTAGGCGGGCAGGCGCTGCTCCACGAACGCGGTCACCGCGGCGATGTCGATCGACTGTCCCGGCGCGGCAACGACATACGACACCAGCGAGGTCGCGCCGGCGGCGTTCTTGTGGCCGACGGTGACCGCGAAGTCCACGCTGTCGTGCGCGGCCAGCGCCGCGTCGATCTCGCCGAGTTCGATGCGGAAACCACGCACCTTGACCTGGAAGTCCGAGCGGCCCACGTACTCGACCTCGCCGGTGCGGGTCCAGCGGACCACGTCACCGGTGCGGTACATGCGCGCGCCCGGCACGGCCGGGTTGGCGACGAAGCGATCCGCGGTCAGGGCCGGGCGGGCGTGGTAGCCGCGCGCCAGCTGGATGCCGGAGATGTAGAGCTCGCCCGCGACGCCGACCGGAACCGGGCGCAGCCGGTTGTCCAGGATCAGCGACTGCATGCCGCGGGTGGGACCGCCGATGGTGACCGGATCACCCGCCACCAGCGCGTCGCTGATGTTGGTCATGATCGTGGTCTCGGTCGGGCCGTACCCGTTGTGGAAGGCGCGAATCGTGCCGTCCGCCAGCGGGACCGCCCACTTGGCGACCAGATCCGCCGGGACGGCCTCGCCGCCGGCGACCAGCACCCGCAGCGAGTCCAGGCCGGTGGGATCGAAGGTCGCCAGTGCGGCCGGGGTGATGAACGCGTGCGTGACGCCTTCGGAGCGGATCAGCTCCGAGAGCTCGTCACCGCCGTACACGCCCGGCGGGACGACGACGAGCGTGCCGCCCGCGCCGATCGCCAGCAGGAACTCGAGAATCGACGCGTCGAACGACGGCGATGCGAAATGCAGTGCGCGCGAGGAGGAATCGAGCGCGTAGCGCTCGGCCTGCTCGACGCTGAAGTTGGCAAGACCGGCGTGCGTGACCACCACGCCCTTGGGCAGGCCGGTGGAGCCGGAGGTGTAGATGACGTACGCCGGATGCTCCGGGCGCAGCGGGCGCACCCGGTCCGCGTCGGAAATCGCTTCGGCGGCGACGCCGTCGAGGTCCAGATCCTCCAGGACCAGCCATTCCACCGAATCGGGCAGATCCGCGCGCACGGACGCGACGGTCAGGCCGACCGGGGAGCCCGAGTCGGTGACCATGTGCGCGATGCGGTCGGCCGGGTAGTTCGGGTCGACCGGCACGAACGCCGCGCCGGTCTTGGTGACGGCCCATTCGGCGAAGTACGAATCGTCCGAGCGCGGCACCGCGATGGCGACCAGGTTCTCGGTGCCGATGCCGCGGTCGATGAGCAAGCGCGCCAGGCGATTCGAGCGAGAGTCAAGCTCGGCGTAGGACAGACCTGTCCCCTGGAAGCGGACGGCGGTTCCGCGCGGATCGCGCGCGACGGCCGCGGCCAGCAGGTCGGGCAGGGTCGCTGCCGGGATCGCGGGCAGCCCGTGCCGCGCGACCAGATCGGCGCGCTCGTCCCGATCGAGGATGTCGATCGCGCCGACCGGGATCTCCGGGTTCGCGGCGACGGCCTCGAGCACCCGCAGCCAGCGCTGCGCGAAACCGGCGGCGGTGTCCGCGTCGAACAGGTCGGCGGCGTAGGTCAGCGCCAGCGCCATGCCCGAATCCTGTTCGGACAGCGTGAATTGCAGATCGAACCGGGAGATGTTCTCGTCCAGGTCGAGCGCGGCGACGCTCAGGCCCGGCAGCTCGAGGGCGGCGCGATCCAGGTTCTGGAAGGCCAGCATGACCTGGAACAGCGGATTGCGCGCCTGCGACCGCTCGGGGGCCAGCAGTTCGACCAGCCGCTCGAACGGCACGTCGGCGTTGCCGAAGGCGTCCAGGTCGGCGTGCCGGGCGCGATCGAGCAGGTCGGAGAACGACTCCGCCGGATCGATCCCGGTGCGCAGCACCAGGGTGTTGACGAACATGCCGACCAGGTCGTCCAGCGCGGCCTCGCCGCGGCCGGCGACCGGGGTGCCGACCGAGATGTCGTCACCGCCCGACAGCCGGGCCAGCAGCACCGCCAGCGCGGAGTGCATGACCATGAACAGCGAGGAGCCGCGCCCGCGGGCGAGTTCCTCCAGCGCGCCGATCAGCTCGGGGCTCAGCGCCCGCTGCACGGTCGCGCCGCGGTGGGTGGCCACCGCGGGCCGTGGGCGATCGGTCGGGAGCGCCAGCTCCTCCGGCGCACCGGCCAGCACCCGCTGCCAGTATCCGACCTGGCGGGCCATGATCGAGCCCGAATCCTCCTCCGAGCCGAGCACTTCGCGCTGCCAGACGGCGAAGTCGGCGTACTGCACCGCGAGCGGAGCCCAGCCGGGCACCGCACCCTGGGTGCGCGCGGAGTAGGCCACCATCACGTCGCGGGACAGCGGGGCCATGGAGAAGCCGTCACCGGCGATGTGGTGCACCACGACCACCAGGACGTGCTCGCGGCCACCGGCCTCGGGCTCGCCCTCGGCGGCGGGCGCGCCCACCCGGAACAGCCGGGCACGCAGCGGAACCTGGTCCGCCACATCGAATCCGACGGTGGCGAAGGCGGTCACCGTGTCGATCAGCGCCGCCGGGGCGACCGTGACCGGGCGCAGATCCAGGGCGATCTGCTCGGCGGGCACGACCACCTGCATCGGCGTGCCGCCGTGCTCGGGGTAGCGGGTGCGCAGCGACTCGTGCCTGCGAACCACGTCGGCGACGGCCAGTTCCAGTGCGGCGGTGTCGAGTTCGCCGGTGAGGCGAATCGCCAGCGGCAGGTTGTAGGCCGCCGAGGAGGTGTCGTACTGGTTCAGGAACCACATGCGCTGCTGCGCGAACGACAGCGGCGCGGGCGCGCCGGGCACGCGCGGGCGCGCCACGAGCTTGGCGCGCGACGCGCCGTCGGCGTGCGATTCGATACGCGCGGCGAGGGATTCGACCGTGGTCGCCTCGAAGAGCGTGCGCACCGCGACCGTGGTGTCCAGAGCCGCGCCGATGCGCGAGACCACCCGGGTGGCGATGAGCGAGTTGCCGCCCAGGTCGAAGAAGTCGTCGTCCAGGCCGACCCGCGGCAGGTCCAGGACCTCCGCGAAGACGGCGGCGACCGTCTCCTGCGTCGGGGTCTCCGGCGCGCGGAACGCGCGCGCCTGCACCGCCGGGGCGGGCAGGGCACGGCGATCGAGCTTGCCGTTGACGGTCAGCGGAATGGCGTCGAGGGTGACCACCGCGGCGGGCACCATGTAGGAGGGCAGTCGATCCCCCGCACCGTCGCGCACCGCGAGCAGCCAGGTCTCGGAGACGGTTTCGCCGGTCTCGGGCACCACGTACGCCACGATGCGCTGATCGCCCGGCTGATCCTCGCGCACGATGACCGCGGCCTGGGCCACGCCCGTCTGCGCCAGGACGGCGGCCTCGATCTCGCCGAGCTCGATGCGGAAACCGCGCACCTTGACCTGATCGTCCGCGCGCCCGAGGTATTCGAGCTCGCCGAAGCGGTTCCAGCGCGCGACGTCGCCCGAGCGGTAGAGGCGGCTGCCGTCGGTACCGAAGGGAGCGGCTACGAACCGGGCCGCGGTCAGGTCCGGGCGGCCCAGGTAGCCGCGCGCCAATTGCGCACCGGCGACGTACATCTCGCCCGCGACGCCCACCGGCACCGGATGCAGGCGCTCGTCGAGCACGTACACCCGCAGGCCGGCGATGGCGCGGCCGACCACACTGCCGGTGGCGGCGGCGATGGTGTCGGCGTCGAGCACACGGTGCGAGACGTGCACCGTGGTCTCGGTGATGCCGTACATGTTCACCAGGTACGGGGTCGAGTCACCGTGCCGGGCAACCCAATCCGAGAGCCGGCGCAGTTCGAGGGCCTCGCCGCCGAAGATCACGTAGCGCAGCGCCAGCGCGTCCGGGCCGGTTCCGCCGCCCGCGATGCGATCGGCCTCGGCCAGCTGGTAGAACGCCGACGGCGTCTGGTTGAGCACGGTGACCCGTTCGCGGCGCAGCAGTTCCAGGAACTGCTCCGGCGAGCGCGAGACGTAGTAGTCGACCACCACGAGGGTGCCGCCGTACAGCAGCGGTCCCCACAGCTCCCAGACCGAGAAGTCGAAGGCGTAGGAGTGGAACAGCGTCCACACGTCGTCCGGTCCGAAACCGAACTCCCGATCGGTATTGGCCATGAGCCGCACCACGTTCCGGTGCGCCACCGCGACGCCCTTGGGGCGGCCGGTGGAACCGGAGGTGTAGATCACGTACGCGACGTGATCGGGGTGCAGCGGGGCGATCCGATCGGCGTCGGTGATCGGCCCGTCCTCGGCGTCCTCGATGTCGCCGGCTTCCACGCCGTAGCCGTCCAGCAGCACGGTGGGCAGTCCGGCCGGCACCCGCACCTGCACGGTGGAATCGAGCACCACGCTGGTGGGCCGGGCGTCCTCGAGCACGAAGGCGATGCGATCGGCCGGGTAGCTCGGATCGACCGGCACGTAGCCCGCGCCGGTCTTGATGACCGCGAGCAGCGCGACGACCAGGTCCAGCGAGCGCGGCAGCAGCACCGCGACCAGCGACTCCGGGCCCGCACCGTCCTCGATCAGCCTGCGCGCGACCACGTTCGCGCGCCGGTCCAGATCGGAGTAGGTCAGCTCGTCCGCGCCGAAGCGCACGGCGATCCGCTGCGGATGCGCGGACACGGCCCGATCGAAGAGTCCGGACAGGGTCGCCTCGGACGCCGCGAACGGACCGGTCAGCGCACCGACCGGATCGGCGAAAAGACCGGTGTCCGAGCCGAACACGCTCTCGGCGATGCTGCGGGTGACCGCGCCGGTGGTGGCCGCGGCCGTCAGGCGCGCGGCGTCGGCCAGCGCGACGATGTCCGCGCCCGCCGAGACCCAGCGCTCGGAGACGTCCAGGCGCTCGCTCTCGCCGAGCAGATCGATGTCGCCGAGCAGGACGGCCGGATCCTCGGTGACCGCGTGCAGGATTCGGACGAGGCGCTCGGCGAACGAGGCCACGGTCTCGGGATCGAACAGATCGGTGGCGTAGTTCCAGGACAGGCCGAGCGAACCGTCGGCCCGCTCCCCCACGGTCAGCTGTACGTCGAACTTCGCGGTGCCGGCGTCGAATTCGACCGGCTCGACCGCGAGTTCGGGCAGTTCGAGGGCGATCGAGTCCTTGGCGGCGCCGAATTCGCGGCCCGCGGCGGACGCCGCCTCGAAGGTCAGCGCGACCTGGAACAGCGGATGGTGGGCCTGCGAGCGCACCGGGCTCAGCACGTCGACCAGCCGCTCGAACGGCACGTCCGCGTGCGCGAAGGCGGCCAGGTCGGTGCGCCGCACCTCGGCGAGCAATTCCCGGAAGGTGTTGTCCGGCAACACCGGGGTGCGCAGCACCAGGGTGTTGACGAACATGCCGACGAGGTCGTCCAGCGCGCGCTCACCGCGCCCCGCGATGGGCGTGCCGACCGCGACGTCGATCGAACGGGACAGGCGCGCGGACCACGTCGCCAGCGCGGCGTGCAGCACCATGAACAGCGTGACGTCGTGTTCGCGCGCGAGCGCGGTCAGCGCCCGGTGCAGTTCGGCGTCGACCGCGAACTCGTAGGTGCCGCCGGCGTTGCTGGCGACCTCGGGACGCGGGCGGTCCGCGGGCAGTTCGATCTGCTCGGGCAGATCGCGCAGCTGCTCGGACCAGTAGGACACCTGCTGGGCCGCGATGGATTCCGGGTCGCTCTCGACGCCGAGCACCGTGCGCTGCCACAGCGCGTAATCGGCGTACTGCACCGGCAGCGGCGCCCAGTCCGGCGCCTGCCCGCCGCCACGGGCGAGGTACGCCCCCACCACGTCGCGCAGCAGCGGCCGCAGCGAGAAGCCGTCCGCGCTGATGTGGTGCAGCACCAGCACCAGCACGTGCTCGCCGGGATTCAGGCTCAGCACCGTCGCGCGGAAGGGCAGCTCGCGGGTGACGTCGAAGTACACGGTGGCGAGTTCGGTGATGCGCGAGACCAATTCGCTCGCGGTGACCGTCTCGGACCGCACCTGGAAGTCGAGTTCGGCGGGATCGAGCACCCGCTGGAAGCCGTCGCCGGCGACCTCGGGATACACCGTGCGCAGTGCCTCGTGCCGGGCCAGCACGTCGCCGACGGCCGCCCCGAGCGCGTCGAGGTCGATGGCGCCGGTCAGCTTCAGCGCCACCGGGATGTTGTTCACCGCGGTCCGGTTGTCGAACCGGTTGAGGAACCACATGCGCTGCTGCGCCGGCGACAGCGGCGCCAGCGCCACCGTCTCCCCGGTGGGCAGGGTGGTGGGCGCGGGCCGCTCCTGCGGTACCAGCGGCGCCCGGCTGCCGGTGCCGACGCGCGACTCCAGCTGCGCCGCCAGCCCGGCCACCGTGGCGGTCTCGAACAGCGCGCGCAACGGGATGTCGGCATCCAGCGCGGCGGACAGTCGCGAGATCACCTGGGTGGCCACGAGCGAGTTGCCGCCGAGCTCGAAGAAATCGTCGTCCAGGCCCACGCGCTCGCCGCCGAGCACGTCGGCGAACACGCCCGCCACGGTCTGCTCCACCGGCGTCACCGGGGCGCGGTACACCTTGGCCGCGAAGGCCGGGGCGGGCAGCGCCTTGCGATCCAGCTTGCCCGAGGCGTTGAGCGGGAAGGCGTCCAGCACCACGTAGGCCGCGGGCACCATGTAGGCCGGAAGCCGCTGCGACAGTTCGTTCTTGACGCTCTCGGTGTCGATCGCGCCGTCGGCGGGCACCAGGTAGGCCACCAGCTGATCGCCGGTGCGCTCGTCGGCTCGCACCACGACCACCGACTGGGCGACCGCGGGCAGCGCCGCCACGGCGGCCTCGATCTCGCCGAGCTCGATGCGCAGACCGCGCAGCTTCACCTGGAAGTCGGTGCGGCCGAGGTACTCCAGTTCTCCGGTACCGGTCCACACCACCAGGTCACCCGTGCGGTACATGCGCTGGTTCGCCGCGAAGGGGTTGGCCACGAAGCGATCCGCGGTGATGTCCGGGCGCGCCACGTAGGCCGTCGCGAGCTGATCGCCCGCCAGGTAGAGCTCACCCGCGACACCCACCGGAACCGGCCGCAACCGCGAATCCAGCACGTACACCTGGGTATTGAAGACCGGTGCGCCGATCGGCACGCTCACCGTGTCGGCGTCGACGACCTCGTGGAAGGTGACGTCGACCGCGGCCTCGGTCGGGCCGTACAGGTTGTGCAGGCGCGCACCGGTCAGTGCGCGCAACTGCTGCGCGGTGGTGGCGGGCAGCCCTTCACCGGAGGCGAACACGTTGAGCAGGTTGGAGTTCTTGCCTCCGCTCCGCTGCGCCGGGTCCAGGGCCGCGACGAAGACCGCGAGCATCGACGGTACGAAGTGGGCGGTGGTGATGCCCTCTTCGTCGATGACGCCCAGCAGGTAGGCGGGATCGCGGTGGCCGTCCGGCTTGGCGATCACCAGGCGGGCGCCGACCTGCAGCGGCCAGAAGAACTCCCACACCGACACGTCGAAGGTGGCCGGGGTCTTCTGCAGCACCACGTCGTGGCCGGCCAGCCCGTACTGGGCGTGCATCCACACCAGGCGGTTGACGATCGCGGCGTGCGAAACCGCCACGCCCTTGGGGCGGCCGGTCGAACCCGAGGTGAAGATGACGTAGGCGGTGTTGCCCGGGCGCAGCGGGGTCCGGCGCTCGGCGTCGCTCAGCGGGGTGTCGGCGAAGCCGGACAGATCCAGCTCGTCGATGCGAACCTGCTGTGCCGCGATGCCTTCCAGGTCCGCTCCGGAGGTCAGCACGCACACCGGGCGGGCGGTGTCCAGGATGTACTGCGTGCGCTCGGCCGGATGATCCGGATCCAGCGGCACGTACGCGCCGCCGGCGACCGTGACGGCGTACATGCCCGCCACCAGATCGATCGAGCGGCGCATGCCCAGCGCCACATAGGTTTCCGGGCCGACGCCCGCGGCGATGAGCCGGCGCGCGAGTTTGCGCACCCGGGCGGCGAACTCGGCGTAGGACAGACTCGTCCCCTCGAAGGTGACCGCGGTCGCCTCGGGGGTCTGCGCGACCTGCGCCTCGAACAGCGCGACCAGGGTCTGGGCCGCGCCCTCGGCGACGTCCGGCAGCGCGGCGTCCAGCTCGAACGCGGTGTCGTTCCAGCCGTGCAGGACCCGCTGGCGCTCGTGATCCAGCAGCAGTTCCACATCGCCGACGCGCACGGCCGGATCGGCCACCACCGCGGTCAACATGCGCACGAAACGCTGCGCGAACGCATCCGCGAACGCGGCGTCGAAAAGGTCGGTGGCGTAGACGAGTTCGGCCTCCATGGCGGCGGCGTCACCGGCGGCGGGCGCACGGTCCACCGCGGCGTCGGCGACCTCGCTCAGCGTCAGCTGCAGATCGAACTTGGCCGTCTGCTGGTCGATCTCGAGTTCGGCGACCCGCAGGCCCGGCAGTTCCAGCGCGGTCCGGCCCAGGTTCTGGAAGGAGAGCATGACCTGGAACAGCGGATGGCGCGCCTGCGAACGGGCCGGGTTGAGCACCTCGACCAGACGCTCGAACGGCAGATCGGCATGCGCGAACGCCTGCAGGTCGCGCTCGCGCACCGTGCCGAGCAGATCGGCGAAGCTCGCGGCGGTGTCCACCGGCGAACGCAGCACCAGGGTGTTGACGAACATGCCGACCAGGTCGTCGAGCGCCTGCTCGCCACGACCGGCCACCGGGATGCCGACGGCGATGTCGTCGGTGCCGCTGGAGCGCGCCAGCAGCGCCGCGAAAGCGCTGTGCACCACCATGAACAGCGTGGTGCCGTGCTGCTGCGCGACCCGCGTCAGCCCGCCGATGAGCTCGCCGGGCACCTGGAACCGGTGCGTGCCCGCGGCGTAGGTGGCCACCGCCGGGCGCGGCCGGACGGACAGGCGCAGTTCGTCCGGCAGCCCGGCCAGGGTCTCGCGCCAGTAGTCGAGCTGTTCGGTGCTCAGCGAACGCGGATCGTCCTCCGCGCCCAGGGTTTCGCGCTGCCACAGCGCGTAATCGGCGTACTGCACCGGCAATTCGGCCCAGCCGGGCGCCTCGCCGCCGCTGCGCGCCACGTAGGCGGTCATGAGATCGCGCACCAGCGGGTTCATCGAGAAGCCGTCGGCGGCGATGTGATGGGCGACCAGCACGAGCACGTGCTCGTCGGCGGCGGTCCGGAAAGCGCGCACGCGCACCGGCGGTTCCGCCGTCACGTCGAATCCGCGCCCGGCGAAACCCCGTACCGCGGTGAGCAGTTCGGCAGCGGCCACCTCGGTCACGTCGAGCTGCGGCACCGCGCGGGCGGTGGGCAGCACCCGCTGGTACGCGCGGCCCTCGTGCGAGGGGTAGATCGTGCGCAGCGACTCGTGCCGCGCGACCACGTCCGCGACCGCGGCCCGCATCGCGTCCAGATCCAGTGCGCCCGAGAGCCGCACGGCCGCCGGGATGTTGTTCGCGGCCGAATCGGTGTCGAAGCGGTTCAGGAACCACATGCGCTGCTGGGCGAGCGATAGCGGCGGGTACTCGGGGCGGGTGCGGGCGGTGAGCGCCTGGCGCACACCGGTTCCGGCGTGCGACTCGACCCGCGCGGCCAGGGCCGCCACGGTCGGGGCCTCGAACAGCGCGCGCACGCCGATCTCGGCCTTCAGCGCACCCGAGAGCCGGGCCACGACCTGCGTCGCGACCAGGGAGTTGCCACCGAGCTCGAAGAAGTCGTCGTCCACGCCGATGCGGTCGGCGCCGAGCAGATCGGCGAAGATCTGCGCGACGATCTCCTCGATGGGCGTGGAGGGCGCGCGGAAGCGCTTGGTCTCGAAGACCGGCGCGGGCAAGGCCCGGCGGTCCAGCTTGCCCGAGGCGTTGACCGGGAAGGCGTCCAGCACGACCAGGGCCGCGGGCACCATGTAGGCCGGCAGCGACCGGCCCAGCGCGGCCTTGACCGCGTCGGCGTCGACGACGGACTCCGCGTCGGGAACCACGTAGCCCACCAGCTGATCGCCGGCGTGCGCGTCGGTCCGCACCACCACCACGGACTGGGCGACACCGGGTTCGGCCAGCAGCGCGGCCTCGATCTCGCCGAGTTCGATGCGCAGACCGCGCAGCTTCACCTGGAAGTCGGTGCGGCCCAGGTAGTTCAGCTCACCGGCCGTGGTCCAGGTGACGAGGTCGCCGGTGCGGTACATGCGCGAACCCGAGTCGCCGAACGGGTCGGCCACGAAGCGATCGGCGGACAGGTCCGGGCGGCCCAGGTAGCCCCGCGCGAGCTGATCGCCCGCCAGATAGAGCTCACCCGCGATACCCGGGGCGACCGGGTTCAGGCGCGCGTCGAGGACGTAGGTCCGGGTGTTCCAGACGGGCCGGCCGATCGGCACCGCGACGGTGTCGGCGTCCACGACCTCGTGGTACGTGACGTCGACCGCGGCCTCGGTGGGGCCGTAGAGGTTGTGCAGGCGCGCACCGGTCAGCTCGCGCAGTTTCTGCGCGGTCGGCGCGGGCAACGCCTCACCCGAAGCGAAAACTTGGCGGAGACGGAGTTCTTGGCCTCCGCTTCGCTCCGGCGGGTTCGCGGCGCTGGAGGTCTCGTTCTTCCCTCCCTCCGCTCCTCCGCTTCGCTCCCCCGCTCCACTCAGTCCAGAACGAGACGCGCCGCGAACAGGCGGGGATTGCCCATCGCGGGATTGCCCATCGAGAGTTTGCCCTTCGAGGGCCGCGGTGAAGACCGCGAGCATGGAGGGCACGAAGTGGGCGGTGGTGATTCCGGCCTCGGCGATGAGGTGCGCGAGGTACGCAGGATCGCGGTGGCCGTCCGGCTTGGCCACGACCAGGCGCGCGCCGGTCTGCAGGGGCCAGAAGAACTCCCACACCGACACGTCGAAGGTGGCCGGGGTCTTCTGCAGGACGGCGTCGCTCGCGTCGATCGGGTACTCGTGCTGCATCCACAGCAGGCGGTTCACGATGGCGCGGTGCTCGACCGCGACGCCCTTGGGGCGGCCGGTGGAGCCGGAGGTGAAGATGACGTACGCGGTGTTCTCTGGCGAGATCGCCTGTCCGCGTTCGGCATCGGTGACCGGAGCGGCCGAGTACCCGTCCAGGTTCAGCGTGTCGATCTCGAGCACGGGCACGTTGCGCCCCGTCACGAAATCGTCCCGGCCGGTGGTCAGGATCGCGGCCGGGCGGGCGGTGTCCAGCACGTAATCGATGCGCTCGTCCGGCTGATCGGGATCCAGCGGCACGTACGCGCCGCCGGCCTCGAGCACGGCGTACATGGCCACGACCAGGTCGGTCGAGCGCCGGATGGCAAGGGCCACCGGCGATTCCGGGCCGACGCCGGACGCGATGAGCTTGCGCGCCAGCCGGTGCACCCGCGCGGCGAACTCGGCGTAGGACAGAGCTGTCCCCTCGAATTCGACGGCGATCGAATCCGGGCTGCTCAGCGCCTGTTCCTGGAACAGCGACACCAGCGTCGCGGCCTCCGGTCGCATGCCGACCGGCAGCGCGCGGGCGAGGTCGTACGCGGTGTCGTTCCAGCCCGCGAGCACCTGTTCGCGCTCATCGTCGGCGAGCAGATCGATGTCGCCGAGCGGCCGTTCCGGATCAGCCACCACGGCGGCCAGGATCAGATCCAGCCGCCGCGCGAAGGCCGCGATGGTGTCCTCGTCGAAAAGGTCACGCGCGTAGGAGAACTCGGCGGACATGCCCGCGTTCTCGCCGTCCGGGCCCTGCGCTTCCTGCAGGGTCAGCTGCAGATCGAACTTGGCCAGTTCGGCGTCGTAGTCCACGCCGTTGACCGACAGCCCGGGCAGTTCCAGGCTGGCCTGGCGGGTGTTCTGGAAGGTCAGCATGACCTGGAACAGCGGATGCCGCGACTGCGAGCGGGCCGGGTTCAGCACCTCGACCAGGCGCTCGAACGGCACGTCCGCGTGCGCGAAGGCGTGCAGGTCGGTGTCGCGGGCCTGGGCCAGCAGATCGGCGAAGGTCCGGCCCGACTCCACCTCGGTGCGCAGCACCAGGGTGTTGACGAACATGCCGACCAGGTCGTCCAGCGCGGCCTCACCGCGGCCGTGCACCGGCGTGCCGATGACGATGTCCTGCGTCCCGGACAACCGGGCCAGCAGCACCGCGAGGGCGCTGTGCAACACCATGAACAGCGAGGCGTTGTGCCGGCGGCCCAGCTCCACCAGGTGCTGCTGGGTCTGCGCCGAGATGGCGAACGGGTAGGTGCCGCCGCGGTAGCTCGCCACCGCGGGGCGCGGGCGATCGGAGGGCAGCACCAGCTCGTCCGGCAGCGCCGCCAGGGTGTCGGCCCAGTAGCGAATCTGCTTGGCGATCAGCGAATCCGGATCGTCCTCCGAACCCAGCACCTCGCGCTGCCACAGCGAGTAGTCCGCGTACTGCACCGGCAGTTCGGACCAGGCCGGGGCCTCCCACGAGGTGCGCGCGGCGTAGGCGACCATGACGTCGCGGGCCAGCGGGCCCATGGACCAGCCGTCGGCGCTGATGTGGTGCACCACCATGCCGAGGATGTACTCGGTCTCGCTGATCTCGAACAGCGCCGCGTGCATCGGCACTTCGCCGGTCACGTCGAAGGCCATGGTGGCCAGCTCGACCAGGTGATCGACCAGGTTGTCCTCGGTGACCAGCACCGGGGTCAGGTCGGGCACGATCTGGGCGGCGTCCAGGACCTGCTGCACCGGGCCGTACGGGGTCTCGGGGAAGACCGTCCGCAGCGACTCGTGCCGGTCGATGACGTCGATGACCGCGACCTGCAGGGCCGCGACGTCCAGATCACCGGACAGCCGGATGGCGACCGGGATGTTGTTCACCGCGGAAGCGGTGTCGAACCGGTTCAGGAACCACATGCGCTGCTGCGCAAGGGAAAGCGGGATGTCGGCGGGACGTTCGCGGGCCACCAGCGCCTTGCGCGCGCCCGCGCCGACCTGCGACTCCACCCGGGCGGCCAGCGCGGCCACCCCGGACGCCTCGAACAGCATGCGCACCGGCACCTTGGTGTCCAGCGCGGTGCCCAGGCGGGCCGCCACCTGCGTGGCGATCAGCGAGTTGCCGCCGAGCTCGAAGAAGTCGTCGTGCGCGCCGACCCGGGCGCCGGGCCCGAGATCGAGCACCTCGGCGAAGATCTGGGCGACGATCTCCTCGATCGGCGTTGCCGGAGCCTGGAATTCGCGCACCTCGAAGGTGGGCGCGGGCAGGGCGCGGCGATCGAGCTTGCCGTTGGGGGTCAGCGGGATCTCACGCAGCAGCACGAAGGCCGAGGGCACCATGTACGGCGGGAGATTGCGCTGCAGTCCGGCCTTGACCGCGTCCAGGTCCATGACGCCCACCGCGGGCACCAGGTAGGCCACGATCTGATCGCCGAGCCGGTCGTCCGGCCGCACGATGACCGCGGCCTGGCTGACCTGCGGGTGCGCCAGCACCGCCGCCTCGATCTCGCCGAGCTCGATGCGGAAGCCGCGCACCTTGACCTGATCGTCGGCACGGCCCAGGTACACCAGGTCGCCGTCGGCGCTCCACTTGGCGACGTCGCCCGAGCGGTACAGCCGCGCGCCGGGATCCCCGAACGGGCTCGCGACGAACCGGCCCGCGGACAGGTCCGCCCGGCCCAGGTAGCCGCGCGCCAATTGCTCACCGGCGACGTAGATCTCGCCCGGCACGCCCACCGGCACCGGCCGCAGTCGGCGGTCCAGCAGGTACACCCGCAGGCCCGGGATCGCCTGGCCGATGAGGCTGCCGTTGGCCGCGGCGACCGCGGCGCGATCGAGCGGGCGGTACGTGACATGCACCGTGGTCTCGGTGATGCCGTACATGTTGATCAGGCGCGGCGCGTCGTCGGGATGCCGCGTGTACCACTCGTTCAGACGCCGGAGTTCCAGCGCCTCACCGCCGTACACGACATAGCGCAGCGCCAGCGGGGCGGTGCCGCGCCCGGCGCGATCCATCTCCGCCAGCTGGTAGAACGCGGATGGGGTCTGGTTCAGGACCGTGACCCGCTCCTCCTGCAGCAGTTCCAGGAACTGCTCCGGGGACCGCGAGGTGAAGTAGTCGACCACGACCAGGGTGCCGCCGTACAGCAGCGGGCCCCAGAGTTCCCAGACCGAGAAGTCGAAGGCGTACGAGTGGAACATGGTCCACACGTCGTTCTCGTCGAAATCGAACCAGGCGTCGGTGTTGTCGAACAGCCGCACCACGTTCCGGTGCGGGATCAGCACGCCCTTGGGACGGCCGGTCGAGCCCGAGGTGTAGATGACGTAGGCGATGTTCTCCGGGCGCAGCGCGACCGGGCGCTCGGCGTCCGAGATCGGAGCCGAATCCACCAGTGCCAGTTCGGGATCGTCCACCGCGAGCACGGGAACCGCCGCGGGCAGCGACATCTCGTGCCGCAGGGTGCTGACGACGCAGATCGGCTCGGCGTCCGAGAGCATGAACTCGATGCGCTCGGCCGGGTAGGTCGGATCGACCGGCAGATAGCCGCCGCCGGCCTTGAGCACGGCGAGCAGGGCGACGACCAGTTCGGTCGAGCGCGGCAGCGCCACCGCGACCAGGGTGTCGGGCCGCACGCCCGCGCCGATCAGCGCGCGCGCCAGCTGATTAGCGCGCTCGTCGAGTTCGGCGTAGGTCAGGCGCTCGCCCTCGAAGACGACCGCGGTGCGATCGCGATGGGTGCGCACGGTGGCGTCGAACAGCTCCAGCAGCGTGGATTCGCGCGCGACATCGGGTCCCGCGGAGGTCCATTCGCCGGTGACCAGCGCGCGTTCGGCGGATTCGAGCAGGTCGATATCGCCGATGAGGCTGTCGGGGGCGGCGGTGACCGTCTCCAGGATGCGCCGCAGCCGGGTGGTGAAGGTGACGATGGTGGCTTCGTCGAACAGGTCGGTGGCGTACTGCGCCACCGCCTCGATGCCCTGCGGTTCGCCCGCGCCGCCGCGCCTTTCGGTGAGCGTCCACTGCAGATCGAACTTGGCGATGTCGACTTCGAGCTCTTCGGCGGTGACCGCCAGCTCCGGCAGCTCGACCGTGGCGTGCGACATCTCCTGGAAGGAGAGCATCACCTGGAACAGCGGATGACGCGCCTGCGAGCGCGCCGGGTTGAGCACCTCGACCAGGCGCTCGAACGGCACGTCGGCGTGCGCGAACGCGGACAGGTCCGACTCGCGGGTGCGCGCGAGGAAGTCGCTGAACCGCTCGCCGCCGTCCACCTCCGACCGCAGCACGAGGGTGTTGACGAACATGCCGATCAGGTCGTCCAGCGCCTGCTCGCCGCGACCGGCGATCGGGGTGCCCACGGCGATGTCGCCGGTGCCGCTGGACCGGGCCAGCAGCACCGAGATGGCGGCGTGCATGACCATGAACAGGCTGACGCCCTGGGCGCGCGCCAGGTCGGTGAGCGAGCGGTGCAGCTCCGCGTCGATGTCGAAGCGCACCCGGCCGCCGCCGAAACTCGGTTCGGCCGGGCGCGGCCGATCCGAGGGCAGGTCGAGCTGATCGGGCAGACCGGCGAGAGTCGAACGCCAGTAGGCGATCTGGCGCGCGGCCATGGACTCGGGATCGGACTCCGCGCCGAGCAGCTCGCGCTGCCAGATGCTGTAGTCCTGGTACTGGACCGCCAGCGGCGCCCAGCCGGGCTCGACCCCGCCGACGCGGGCCAGGTAGGCGGCGATCATGTCGCGCGCCAGCGGCCCGAACGACACACCGTCCGCGGCGATGTGATGCACGACGAAGGCGACGGCGTACTCGGGGTCCGAGCCGTCGTTCGCGATCTCGTACACGCGCACCCGGATGGGCAGCTCGGTGGTCACGTCGAAGCCGGTGGCCGCGAATTCGGTGAGCACGCCGGGCAATTCGTCGGCGGCGATGGTGCGCACGGCGATGCCGAGGTCCACCTCGTCGGCGGGCACCAGCTGCTGGAAGCCGCCGTCACCGGACTCGGGGAAGATGGTGCGCAGGGCCTCCTGGCGCTCCACCACGTCCATGAGCGCGGCGGTCAGCGCGGGCAGATCGACCCGGCCGCGCAGACTCACCACGAACGGCAGGTTGTAGGTGGGCGAGGTGGGATCGAACTGGTTGATGAACCACAGGCGCTGCTGCGCCAGCGACAGCGGCACCCGCGCCGGGCGCTGCTGGGCCACCAGCGGGGGCCGCGCCGAAACATCGGACGGGCCTTCGGCTTCCACCCGCGCGGCCAGCCCGGCCACGGTCGGGGTCTCGAACAGCGCGCGCACGCCGATCCGGGTGCTGAAGGCGGCCGAGACACGGGCCACCACCTGGGTGGCGACCAGCGAGTTGCCGCCCAGATCGAAGAAGTTGTCGTCCACGCCGACCCGGTCGTGCCCGAGCACGTCGGCGAACACGCCCGCCACGATCTCCTCGGCGGCGGTGCGTGGGGCGCGGTAACCGGCGGCGTCCGCGCTGAACACCGGCTCGGGCAGGCCCTTGCGGTCCAGCTTGCCGGAGGTGTTGAGCGGGAAGGCTTCCAGCACCATGATCGAGGCCGGGACCATGTAGGTCGGCAGCTTCTCCGCCGCGAAGCGGGTCAGCGCGGCCGGATCGATGCTCTGGCCCGGCACCGGAACCACGTAGGCCACCAGCTGCTGACCGGTGGCGGTGTCCATGACCAGCACCGCGGCCTGGCTCACGGTCGGATGCGCGAGCAGATCGGTCTCGATCTCGCCGAGCTCGATGCGCTGACCGCGGAACTTCACCTGGAAGTCGGTGCGGCCGATGTACTCCAGCGCGCCGAACGTGCCGGACTCGTCACTCGCGATGGTCCAGCGCACCAGGTCGCCGGTGCGGTACATGCGCTCGCCGCCATCGGACAGCGGGTTCGCCACGAACCGATCCGAGGTCAGATCCGGGCGGCCCTTGTACCCGCGCGCGAGCTGCCGCCCGCCCAGGTACAGCTCGCCGGCCGCGCCGATCGCGGCCGGGCGCAGCCGCGAATCCAGCACGTAGACTTCGACATTCCATTCGGGCACGCCGATGGGCACCGTGACGGCGTCGGCGGCGGTGTTCTCCCAGTAGGTCACCGAGACCGCGGCCTCGGTCGGGCCGTACAGGTTGTGCAGACCCGCGCCGCTGATGGCGCGGAAGCTCGCGCCGGTCTCGGGCGGCAGCGCCTCGCCGATGACGAAAACGCTCTTCAGCGTGGCGCATTGGGCCGCGGTGGCGTGCGCGACGAAGACCGTCAGCATGGACGGCACGAAGTCGGTGACGGTGACCCCGTGCCGGTGGATGGTCTCGGCCACGTACAGCGGGTCGCGATGCCCGTCCGGCGTGGCGATGATCAGCTTCGCGCCCACCATGAGCGGCAGGAAGTAACCCCACAGCGAGACGTCGAAGGTGGTGGCGGTCTTCTGCAGGTACACATCGTCCGCGGTGAGCCCGTACTCGTCGAGCATCCACAGTTCTTGATTGACGATGGCGTGGTGGGTGACCGCGACGCCCTTGGGGCGGCCGGTCGAACCCGAGGTGTAGATGACGTACGCGGTGTTGAACGGCCGCAGGGGGGCCAGGCGATCCGCGTCGGTCACCGGGGCGTCGGGGTGGTCCGACACATCGAGGGTGTCGATCTCCAAGCGCCGCACGGACTCCGGCAGTTCGAGCTCGTCGCGCGCGGTGGTCAGCACGCAGACCGGTGCCGCGGACTCGAGGATGTAGGCGGTGCGATCGGCCGGGTGATCCGGATCGATCGGGACGTACGCGCCACCGGCGCGCAGCACCGCGTGCATGCCGATCACCAGGTCGAGCGAGCGCCGCATGCCCAGTGCGACAAGCGATTCCGGGCCGACGCCGTCGGCGATCAGGAAGCGGGCCAGCCGGTTGACGCGCGCGCCGAACTCGGCGTAGGTCAGCGTCTCGCCCTCGAACTCGAGGGCGATATTGTCCGGCGTCAGCGGGATCTGGGCGTCCAGCAGCGCGGGCAGCGTGGTGTCCGGGACCTCGTGGCCGGACTCGTTCCACTCCAGCAGGCTGCGGGTGCGCTCGGCGGCGGTGGTGATGGGCAGACCCCACACCGGCTGCTCGGCGCCCGCCTCGAGGAAGCGGTCGAAGAACTCGAGGAAGCGCGAATGATGCTGCGCCGTCTCGGATTCGGAGTACAGGTTGGGGTTGGTCTCGAAGTCGATGTGGTTCCGCGCGCCGCCCCGGGACTGGTACAGGTTGACGCCGAGATCCTCGATGGAGCCGGTGGAGAGCACGCTCAGCTCACCGGTCACGTCACCGAGGGTCACCTCGTTGTGGAACATCATGATGTTGACCCAGGGACCGAAGAACTCCCGGGTCACCACGCCCTCGCCCGCGCTGTCGCGGCGAATGTCCTCGTGCCGGTAGCGCTGATGACGCAGCGCGCCGGACACCTCGACGGTGACGGCCTTGAGCAGTTCGCTCACCGTGGTGCCGTAGCCCACGCGCAGGCGCAGCGGCACGATGTTCGACACCGCGCCGCCGGAGCGGCGCATGGCGGCGGTGGTGCGCGCGGTCACCGGCAGGCTGAGGATGACGTCCTCGGACCCGGTCCACTGCGCCAGGTACGCCGCGAAGCCCGCGATCAGCAGACCGGCGGGCGAGTTCTCGTGCCGCGCGACCGCGTCGTCCAGCAGGGCGGTCTGATCGTCGGTGAGCGCGGCCGTGGCGATGCCGTTGATGGCCGCCGGCGGGGCGGAGCGCCCGGACAGACTGGTGCCGTCCTCCAGACCGGCGACGCGCTCGGTCCAGTACTGCTTGTCGCCCTGGAAACGGGTGCTGTCGCGGTAGGCGAACTCCTGCTCGACCAGCGTGCTCAGGTCGGTGGCCTTGCTGGGCGCGAGTTCGGTGCCGTGGAAACGGGCGGTGTAGACCTCGGCGACCCGGTTCATGTAGGTCATGGCGCCGAAGCCGTCGAGCACGATGTGGTGGACGCGGGCGTACCAGTAGTAGAGGTCCTCGCCCACGTGCAGCACCGCGCCGCGAATCAGGCGATCGGCGGTGATGTCCATCGGACGGCTGTAATCGGCGCGCATCCAGGCCAGGGCGGCCGCACGCGGATCCGCTTCGGACCGGAAGTCGGCGCGATGAATGGTGCGATCCAGGCTGGGATCGACGACCTGCAGCGGCTCGCCGTCCCGTTCGACGATGCGCAGGAAGCCGGAACCGACCTCGAGGGAGGCTTCGACCATGGCGGCTTCGAGCAGCGGGACGTCGATCTCGCCGCGCAGTTCGACGAACTGCGCGATATTGATCGGCACCTGCGGGTCGAGGTGCTGGGCGTACCAGATGCCCAGCTGAGCGGGCGACAGCGGGAAAGCCTCGCCCGATCCCGGCGCGATTTCGCTGCCAGCTTCGTCGTTGCCGCCGAAATCTAGCCGGTCCAACCCAAACCTCGTTTCCGGAACACCACGCAGCGCTCCCCACCGAAAACCCCAACAGGACGCCACACCGACCAGCGTGGCGTCCGATGCTCGAGGCTCACTTCACGTAACAATCAGACAAAGATGTACTTTGGGCTATCTCTTCAGGCAGCCGATCTTGTTACAGCGGCGAGCCCGTACCCACCGGCCATCGCCACGCCGTTTTCCTAGTCCTGCTGCTGAACACCCGAACCAATCTACCGTCCGGCGCGCCCACGCAACCACGAAGGGCCATAGCCCTGCGCTATCGCCGCATTTCGTGGTCTCAGCGAGTGATATGCGTCCTGTCGCGGCTCGGGTCGTAGAGATGCGACTGAGCGCAATCGACACTTTCGGCCAGCGCCGGGCCCACCAGAATCACTGCCGCCTGGCGCAATTCGGCCGCCTCCACGCGATCGGCGATATCGGCCAGGGTGCCGCGCAGCACGAGCTGCTCGGGCTGGCTGGCCCGGTAGACCACGGCCACCGGACAGTGCGCGCCGTACTCACCCGCCAACTCGGCCGCCAGCACGCGAACACGAGTTATAGCCAGATGCAATATCAGGGTGGCGCGGGTGCGCGCGAAGTTCGCCAGCGCCTCGGTCTCGGGCATCGCCGTGGACCGCGCGTGCGTGCGGGTCAGGACCACCGATTGCACCTGCTCGGGCACGGTCAGCTCCGCCCCGAGGATGGCCGCCGCGGCCGCGTAGGCCGGAACGCCGGGGGTGACGTCCCACGGGATGCACGCCGCGTCCAGCCGGGCCTTCTGCTCCGAGAGCGCCGAATAGACGGACGGATCGCCCGAGCACAACCGGGCCACGTCCTTGCCCTCGGCGTGCGCCCGCACGCAGTGCGCGATGATCTGATCCAGATCCAGGCCCTGGGTGTCGATGAGCTCGGCCCCGGGCGCGCAGTGCGCGAGCACCTCGGGGTCGAGGTAGGTCCCCGCGTACAGGCACACCGGGGCGGACCGCAGCAGGTTCACCGCGCGCACGGTCAGCAGATCGGCCGCGCCCGGTCCGGCCCCGATGAAGTGCACTGTCATACGAGCGAGTCTGGCAGGTCAGGCCGAGACGTCGAAGTGGGCCTGCACCTTGTCCGGCCGCAACCGCACCACCAGCTCACCGGGCACGCCGTTGCGCCGGCCGAATTCCGCGCCGCGATCGGCGCCCATGTACCGCGCGCCGATGCGGGTGGCCGTGGCAACCAGATCGTCCAGGTCCTCGGAGATCTCCGCGACCCCCTGCACCTGCACGAAGGCGTACGGCGGCGTCTCCAGGTCCACCACCAGGCACAGGCGGGGATCCCGCGCGATGGCCTTGCCCTTGGCGGTGTTCGCGCCGGTGTTGAAGACGACGGCGTCGTCCTCCAGGACGAACCAGATCGGGGTGACCAGCGGCCGGCCGTCCGCCGCGACGAACGCGACCTTGCCGGTCCGGGTGCCTTCTTCGAGGAATGCGCGCACTGTCGGATCAGAGAGTGAGGCCATGGGAACACCGTAGGCCGCGACCCTCGCGAACCGGATGAACCAGGCGGGGTCCGCTCAGATCGCGCCGCGTTCGCGGGCCCGGGCCACCGCCGAGGTCCGGGATTTCACCCCGAGTTTGGCGTAGATGTGCACGAGATGGGATTTGACCGTGGTCTCGCTCAGGAACAGCCGGCGGCCGATCTCCCGATTGGAATGCCCGTCGGCCACCAGCCGCAGCACCTCGATCTCGCGCGGGCTCAGGGTCGTATCCGGCTTGCGGACCCGGGTCATCAGCCGCGACGCGACCGACGGCGACAGCACGCTCTCGCCCGCCGCGGCCGAGCTGACCGCGGCCAGCAGTTCCGCGGGCGGGGTGTCCTTGAGGATGTAGCCGCACGCGCCCGCCTCGATCGCGCCGAGGATGTCGGCGTCGGTGTCGTAGTTGGTGACCACCAGAACGTTGGGGGGCGAAGGCAATTCGCGCAGCGCGGCGGTGGCGTCGGCGCCCGAGCTGCCCGGCCCGAAGCGCAGATCCATCAGGACCAGGTCGACGCCGGTGGTCGCGCAGAACGCCACCGCGTCCTCGGCGGTCGCCGCCTCCCCCACCACCTCGATGTCCGCGCCGGAATCGCTTTCGGCCACACCGGAATCCAGCAGCGCGCGCAGGCCCGCGCGCACGATGGCGTGATCGTCGGCGAGCAGAATGCGAATCATGGCTCCTCCACGGGGAACGACACGGTGACCGCGGTGTGGCCGGGTTCGGACTCCACGTTCATGGTGCCGCCCTGCTGTTCCACCCGGCTGCGCATGGCGGTGAGACCGAAACTGCCCGAGGGCGATTGCGCGAGCACCGCCGGTGCGATGCCCACCCCATCGTCCACCACGTCCAGGTGCACCGCGTCCCCGGCGTAGGTCAGGGTGACCCGCATCCGCCCAGCGCCCGCGTGCCGCACCACGTTCGACACCGCGCTCTGGGCGATGCGGACCAGCGCGGCCTCCACCGACATGGGCAGCGCGTGCGGTTCACCTTCCACGAGCATCTGCGCGTCGAGCCCCGGGGCGGCGGCCCGCTGGGTGATCCGGGTGAGCGCACTCGCGAGCGACTGCCCTTCCAGCGCGGCCGGGGTGAGTTCGGCGATGAGCTGGCGGGTTTCGACGAGACTGTCGGCGGCCGTCTCGCGGGCCAGCCGAATCTTCTCCAGCGCCGGATGATCCGGGGCGGCGCGCTCGACCGCGTGCAGCAGCAACTGAATGCTGCTCAGCCCCTGGGCCACGGTGTCGTGGATCTCCTGTGCCAGGCGTTCGCGCTCGGCCATCTTGCCCGCCGTGCGCTCCTGCTCGGCCAAAGTGTTTCGGGTGGCCAGCAATTCGTCGATGAGCCGCTGCCGCTCGGCGGCCTCGCGGAACAGCGCCTCGTACCCGAGCCCGATGGCCACGGCCACCAGGGCGCCCAGCAGCGGCCCGATCACCCCGCCCATCGACCAGCCCCGGTGCCAGGCGAACCCGAACACCGAGAGCACCGTCGCCGCCAGCACCGCGAGCAGACCCCAATTGCGCGGCAGCAGATGCAGATACAGGAAGAACAGCCCGAAGACCAGGTACACCGCGATGGGTTCGACGATCACCAGTCCGAGCCACATGACGGTCAGCGCGAGCAGCCACACCCGGGCCGCGGTGAGCCGTCGGCGGAACAGCCCGCCGGTGAAGTACACGCCCAGGAACGCGCCCGCGAGCACCAGCACCGCGTAGGGGTGCGAGTCGGCCACGAACGCCCGCCCGACCACCACCGCCGTCAGGGCGACCACCAGCACGTGCAGGCCGACCTGGAGGCCGGAGAAGACGGGGGTCAGGGGCGAACGGTGCACGCCGACCAGCTTATGCCGGGCAACTCGGGCGGCATCCATCGAAAGTAGGAAACGCCGACCCACCGATGGCAGCCCCCGGATTCCTCCGGCGGCGCGATGGTTTCCGGCCGCCGCCGCGACAGGCTGGAGTCATGTTCGTCGCACTCCGAGATCTGCGGGCCGCCCGCGGCCGTTTCCTGCTCATCACCCTGGTGGTGACCCTGGTCGCGCTGCTCGTCACCTTCTTGAGCGGGCTCACCGCCGGGCTCGCGCACCAGAACATCTCGGCGGTGGAGTCGCTGACCGCCGAGTCGGTGGTCTTCGCCGACACCGGTTCCGGCCCGTCCTTCGACGCCTCCAGCCTCGGCCCGGACCAGGTGCGCGTGTGGCAGGAGGCGGGCGGCACGGTGGATCCCGTGGGCATCAGCCGTGCCCGCGCTACCGCGGACGGGGCCGGGGCGACCCAGGTGGCGCTGTTCGGCGTCGAAGGAACGCCTTTCGGCAATCGCACGGCAACCGAACCCGGCCGGGTGATCCTCAGCAGCGCGGCCGCCAAGGACCTGGACGCCGTGGCCGGCGACACCGTGGGGCTGGGCAGCGGCAATTTCATCGTGCAGGGCGTGACCGGCGACGACTGGTACGCGCACACGCCGGTGGTGTGGATGACGCTGTCCGACTGGCAGGCGCTCAACCCGCGGTCCGGGGCGGCGACGGTGCTGGCGGTCTCCGGGGTCGGCGACATGGCGGCGGTGAACGCGAAG
Source organism: Nocardia sp. NPDC005978 (assembly GCF_040614455.1). Classification (NCBI taxonomy): domain Bacteria; kingdom Bacillati; phylum Actinomycetota; class Actinomycetes; order Mycobacteriales; family Nocardiaceae; genus Nocardia; species Nocardia sp. NPDC005978. Next base: position 25,479 of record NZ_JBEXUS010000015.1, on the reverse strand, counting down.
GCGCGCACCACCGATACCTCCGCCGCGGATTCGCTGTCCGCCATGAGCTCCTATCAGGCCGAGAACGGTTCGCTCACCCTGATGACGGTCATGTTGTTCGCGATCTCGGCACTGGTCATCGGCGCGTTCTTCACGGTGTGGACGGTGCAGCGCATGCCCGACGTCGCGACCCTGAAGGCGCTCGGCGCGACCACCGGTTCGCTGGTCCGCGATGCGCTGGGCCAGGCCCTGGTGGTCCTGGTGGCCGGCGTGGGAGCGGGTTTGGGCGGCACGGTGCTGGCGGGCGTGTTCATCGGCGACGCAATGCCTTTCACCCTCACGCTGAGCACCACGCTGCTGCCCGCGACGGCCCTGGTCCTGCTCGGTCTGCTCGGCGCGGCGTTCGCCCTGCGCTTCCTGGCCACCACCGATCCGCTCACCGCCCTGAACCAGGCCCGCTGACAAGCCTTGTCCCCCAGGAGATTCGCCATGACCAACACCCTGACCGTCACCGACCTGACCCTCACCTTCCCCGACGGCAACGAGCGCGTGACCGCGCTCGACAAGGTGAATCTGCGGGTGGGCGGCGGCGAGATAGCCGCCATCACCGGCCCCTCCGGCTCCGGTAAATCCACCCTGCTGGCGGCTGTGTCGACCCTGGTCCGCCCCGACTCGGGCCGCATCGAGCTGGACACCGATGGCGGCCCGGTCGACCTGGCCGCGCTGTCACGCCGCGCGGCAACCGCCATGCGCCGCAACACGATCGGGATCGTGTTCCAGCAGTCGAACCTGATTCCCGCCCTCACCGCCCTGGAACAGCTCGAAGCCATGGCCCACCTCGGCCAGTCCCTGCTGGTCTCGCCCGCCCGCCGCCGCGCGACCCGGGCGCACGCCCGCGAGCTGCTCGACGCGGTGGGTCTGTCCGGCCACGAGAACAAGCGCCCCGCGCAGCTGTCCGGCGGCCAGCGCCAGCGGGTGAACATCGCCCGCGCCCTCATGAACGAGCCCGCCCTGCTGGTGATCGACGAACCCACCAGCGCCCTGGATCAGGAGCGGGGCGCGGCGATCATCGAGCTGATCGTGCGCATCGTCCGCGAACACAACGCCGCGACCCTGCTGGTGACCCACGACCGCGCCCACCTGCACCGGATGGACACCGTGCACCGGATGGTCGACGGCGTGCTGACCCTCGGGAGTACCGCGACAATCGCCGCATAACCGGCGTGCGACTATCGGCAAGCACCCGCTTGCCGTTCCCGGCGAGCACGAGAACGAAAAGGCTCGCCGTGGAAGTTGTGACGTCGCTGCCCGCGGACACCCCGCTGTCACAGGTGGCCGCCCGGATCCGCCGCATCGAGGCGCTCGGCTTCGATACCGTCCACGTCTCCGAGACGATCCACGACCCGTTCGCCGTCTGCGCGCTGGCCGTGGAACACAGCACCCGCCTGACCATCCGCACGTCGATGGTCGTGGCCTTCCCCCGCAGCCCGATGGTGACCGCCCTGGCGGCCTGGGACCTGGCCGGGTTCTCCGGCGGCCGGTTCCAGTTGGGGGTGGCATCCCAGGTGCGCGGCAACATCGTGGGCCGCTTCTCCACCCCGTGGACCGACCCGGTGGCGCAGCTCGGCGACTACGTCACCGCGCTGCGCGCGATCTTCGCGGCGTTCCAGCACGGAACGCCCCTGGACCACCACGGCAGCCACTACGAATTCACCCGCCTACAACCGTTTTTCAATCCGGGACCGCTCGATGTCCCGGTGCCGCCCATCTATATGGGCGCGGTGAACCGCCGCATGTGCGAGCTGGCCGGGGCGCTGGCCGACGGCTTCGTCGCGCACCCGACCGGGTCGCATCCGCTCTCGCTGGAGAACCATGTGCTGCCGACCCTCGGCACCGGCGGCGAGCGGGCGGGCCGCGCCGACGGCGGGCCGCGAATCATCGTGGTGCCCAAGGTGATCACCGGCCGCGACGAATCGGCCCTGACCGCGCTGCGGCACGAGCGCCGCTCCGAACTCGCCTTCCTGTACTCGACGCCCGCGTACCGGGGCACGCTGGACCGGCTCGGGCTGGGCGACATCGCCGATCAGCTCTCGGCCGGTGCGGCGGCCAAGGAGTGGGGCGCGCTGCCGGGGTTGCTGACCGACGACATGGTCGCGACGCTGGTGCCGCAGGGGACGTACGGGGAACTGCCCGCGGTGCTGGATTCCTGGTACGGGGATCGGTGTCACGGGATCGCGCTGGACGTGCCGGCGGAGCCGGATGAGGATGGGGAGTTCGGCGAGATGCTGGCCGGGATTCGGGAGATTTCGGCTCGCGGGATATGAAAAGCGGCTCGAGCCGGTGCCAGCGGAAGCCGGCACCGGCTCGAAAGCGATGGCGAAGTGGGGTTTACGGCTCTCAGCGGTCAGTAGCAGCGCGCCAGGTTGGTGTTCGGGATGACGTAGCACGGCCGGGTGCTGCTCGGCGCGCCGGAGCCGCTGAGGCCGCCGATCATCGCGCCGAGCAGGATCCCGGCGGGTATCGCCATGAACCCGAAACCGAGGCTGATGACGGTGAGCACGAGACCGAAGATGCCCCCGATGAGCGCGCCGGCCGCCGCGTTGGCGCTGCCGGTTCCGGCGGTGCCCTCCGCTACGGCGGTGGCGGTCGGGTGTACGACCAGTGCGGCGCCGTCGTCAGCGATGCTGGGGTTCAACGAGAGCACCTGATCGGTGCCGGCGAAGGTCACCGAGAGCGGCATCGTGGAAGTGACGATGCCGTTTCCGTCGAGGAGGTTCACCGCGGCGTCGGTGAGCTGGAACGTGCCCCCGGTCAGGGTGGTGGTGACGGTCTGGTCCGTATCGGAGCGAACCACGTCGTAGTGGATGCCGTCCTGGTCTCCGGACAGCTGCGAAACAGCCTGCACATCCTGTGCGTTCAATTCCGGCGCCGCATACGATGTGCCCCCCGTGATCGCCATGGCGCCGATGGTGAGCGCGGCTGTGGCGACGATCTTTCTCATTTTCACAAGGTCATCTTAGGCTGCGGGGATCACGATGCTGACAACGAATTCACTTTCGGCGCTGGTGGTTTCGCTCGTGCGTGCACATGGACGTACTCTGTCAGCTCCCGCAGTGCCCGCCGCACGTCGCTGACATCCGCGATATTCAACAATGTCAGGCTGGAGACGATCGTTCTTGCCCAGATCAGTGCGGGATTGGGCAGCTCACATTCCATATTTTGCAACGTACTCACCGTCGCTGACATCAACGCGGATAACTGCGCGTCAGTCCTGGATGCACTGTAATGCCGAGTTGCGTGTGGTGCGGCCGTTTCCGAGCCGGGGTGACCCGGCTCGGAGACGCGGGATCACACTCGGGTCATCGTGGAGGAGTATCCGCCGCCACCGGGATATACCCATTCGCCGGTGACGGTGACCCCGGTCGAATCGAAGGTGCCGCGGTAGTAGGCGGGACTGTCTTTGGCGCCGGCCCAGATGGTGAGGGTGTCCCCGGTCAACTCGTAGACGTAATCGAAGCTGCGTCCGACGGAGTCGTAGTAGCGGGAAACAACATCTGGCCCGGTCGGTTCACCGAACGGGCGCAAATTTCCGATGACTTCCATGCCGGTGACGGCTTGGCCGTCTTGGGCCAGATCGATGTGCTGGAGCAGAAAGAACCTGCCCGGCATCCATTCGTACCGGACCGTGCCTTGGGCACCACCGCTGACTCGCCATGTGCCGACCAAGCGATCCAACACCCGTAGTTCGGGAGTGGGCTGCGGCTGGGTCTCGATCATCTCGTTCTCCTCGGTAGGGGTGTTCATTCGCCGCTACCTCGGAGCCGCCAAGCGGTTCTCGACACCAAATCTATGTGATCTGAATCATTCCCAGATGGTGTCGAGATATCGCGGCCGGCTCCGAGGTAGCGGCGAAGACCCCAGATCGAGGAAGGAAACAACGATGACTCTCACTGCTGGCGCTTCCCTTGCCCGCCACGCCCCAGGCCGGTTGTCCGGCCGTTTACTGTTGGCCGGTGCTGCCGCTGGGCCGCTGTTCTTCGCTTCGGCGATCACCCAGATGCTCACCCGCGACGGCTTCGACATCACCCGGCATCCGATCAGCCAACTCGCCACCGGAGACCTCGGGTGGATCCAGATCGCGACCTTCGTGACCGCCGGCGTGTGCGCGTCGGCGCTCGCGGTGGGCCTCGGCCGCACCTTGGCGGCCGGCCCCGGCCGCCGGGCATTGCCGGTTCTGGTGGGATTATTCGGGGGGGATGATCGCAGCCGGCGTCTTCACCATGGACCCGGAAAAAGGATTCCCGGCCGGGACTCCGGACGAGCCGGTTGCGCAGATGTCCTGGCACAGCATCGCCCATTCGGCATCGGCTGCAGTAGCTTTCACCGCGCTGGCCATCGCGGCAATCGTGCTGAGCGTGCGGTGCGCTCGTCGCCGGGCGGTGTTGCCCGCGGTGGCGAGCGCGGTGGCCGGGCTCGTGCTGCTGATACCGATATCGCCTGAGCACATGAGCATCCAGATCGCGGTCAACGGGTTGGTCGCATTCACCTGGACCACCGCCCTTGCGGTCTCCCAGCGTCGCGCCGCCTGACAGATCGACCCCGCGATACCGTCACAACAACCACCCACCGAGAGGCCGGACCATGAAGTATCTACTGCTCGGTTACACCCCCGCGACCGACTGGGACGCCGAAACTGCCGATATCCCGTCGGCGGAAGCTTTGGCCGCTTTCGCCACCTATCAGCAACTCGAGCAAGAACTGATCGCCTCCGGCGAACTGGTCAGCACCGAGGGCCTGGGTCATCCGGCGGTGAGCACCACCCTGCGTAAAACCGCCGACGGTGTGATCGCCACCGACGGCCCCTTCGCCGAGCTGAAGGAGGTCCTGGCCAGCTTCGCCGTCATTGATGTCGTTGGCCACGAACGCGCCGTCGAGATCACCGCACGAATCGTCGAAGCGCTCGGCGAACCGATCGAGATCCGCCCGATCATGGGTGCGGACTTCACCGCGTGACCCCCTCGATCGAGGACCTGCTGCGCGCCGAAGCGCCACAAGTCCTCGGGGCTCTGGTGCGCCGCTTCGGGCACTTCGAGATCGCCGAGGACGCGACACAGGAAGCATTGCTGAGCGCATCTCGGTCGTGGCCGGTGGACGGCATCCCGGACAATCCGCGCAGCCGTCTCATCCGCATCGCCTACCGGCGAATGATCGATATGCTGCGGGCCGATCAGGCGCGCCACCGCCGCGAAATCGACGCGGCGGCAAGGGCCGAGCCACTGCGAACCGCACACCACTCCGATATCGACGACAGCTTGACCCTGCTGCTGCTGTGTTGTCACCCCGCACTGGGCCACACCGCACAGGTCGCCCTGACGTTGCGCGCGGTCGGTGGACTCACCACAGCCGAGATCGCGCACGCATACGGCACGTCCGAAGCCACCATGGGCACTCGGATCAGTCGCGCCAAACACCAACTCGCCAAGGCCGGAGCGCGCTTCACACCACCGACCGACGCCGACCGTGATCAGCGCCTGGCCGCGGTCCTGCGCGCTCTCTATCTCATCTTCAACGAGGGCTACACCGCCACCGCCGGCGGCGAACTCGTCCGGGTAGACCTCACCGCCGAAGCTGTCCGGCTGACCAGGATGCTGCGTGAGACCGCCCCAGGCGACGCCGAGGTGACCGGCTTGCTCGCGCTGATGCTGCTCACCGAATCTCGCCGCGCGGCCCGCACGCGTGCCGGAGAACTGGTGCCCCTCGACGAGCAGGATCCCGCCCGCTGGAACCACAGCCTGATCGAGGAGGGCACCGCCCTGATCGACAGTGTCTGGAACCACGGACCGGCGGGCCCCTACCAAATCCAGGCCGCCATCGCCGCACTGCACGCAGCGGGCGAGCCGGGCGAAACCGATTGGCACCAGATCGCGCTGCTCTACCTGTGGCTCGAACGACTTACCCCGACCCCGCCCGTTCAACTCGCGCGGGTCGTGGCCGTCGCCCGCGCTTACGGCCCCGCGCGCGGACTAGCACTGCTCGATCACCTTGATCGACACCACCATCTGGATCGCAATCCGCTCACCCGGCAGCGCGAACACGCTGTTCGCGCGCATCTTCTCCAGCAAATCGGCGACCAGGCCGCCGCGGCCCAGCTTTTCCGCCGAGCAGCCGACCTCACCAGCAACACGGTCGAACAACGGTACCTACGCGCTAAAGCCGATCACCCCGACTGACTTCCGAATGCTCAGGTGAAATCACTCGGCGGACTCCGAGCGCAATCGAACGCCGCCGCCGAGCCTATGGCGGTACGCACTCTCATGCCGCGACCCGCGCGTTGCGAGCAGCACGGGAGATCAACGTGCCAAGAGCGTCTGGCACCCCTCGATGACGGATATGCACCACTTCGTGCCAGCCGTGTGACGGGCTGTGCCAGGCTCGTGAACGCTCCACGACTCATCGTGTGCGAGTGGATGATTGAGCCTGTTCGACACGCTCCCCGCGGGGAGGCTCGTCGTTACCGAACCAGGGGAAGTCCGGGGCCGGCGCGGGCACCGCTGCTCGGTATTTGGGTACAGACCGCTCAGGGCTTTTCTCGTCTGCGGTATCTGGATCGCGCTCGAATCAGTCTCCAGTGCGAGGAAGCCCGCTCTCCTGTTCAGAAGGAACCTTCCAGCGCTGGAAGATTATCGACACCGGCAAGGGCGGGTCGAGGATCCAAGCTGCTCTGGCCCCCAAGCTGTATTTGGGCGTGGTGGGCGACAGCACCGCCAACGGGGCCCATATCGTGCTGGCCACCGAGATAACCACTTACGGTCAGATGTGGAAGATCGTCCCGGTGGCATGATGCCCGTACTGGGGTGAAGAGCGTTCGTCGGAGTGCTTTTCGGTCGGTCGCGCTGAGCAAGCGCGACCGACTTCTCTGTGGCGAGAATCGGTCCCCTGCTACTGCCTGGCGCAGTCGGCATCGGATCGTGCGACAGCCACGAGTGACGTCCTGTCATGCCGCGTGCCGCGCGGTTCGAACGGGCCGGCGCGGTACGGGGGAAGATCAACGGGCCGTGCGCCGTTGGTCGTCTGCAGAATTCGTTCATGCTGATGCGCGGGCACTGCACGGAGGCAACGTGCTACGAATCGGATAACCTGCCGGGTGGGCCGAGCGGGCTTGCGGCGGGTGTTTCTTCGCTATCCGATGTGGTCGATAGCCGACCAGAGGTCGCAGCGGTGTTGCGGGGAGAATGAGTTGCCGAGCACGATGCGGTCACTGCCGAGTTCAAGGGTGGTATCCGATGCGGTGGGTGACCATGGTGGGAAGGCGGGGGTCCGGGGGTCGCCGGTGTGTGCGAATTGTGCCCAACTCTGCTGGATGCGCTGGGACAGTTGGTCACCGGCCGGTGGGAGCGGGATGGGGACACCCATCAGCGCGGAGAAGACATAGGGGATCTCCGCGCCGTGAAACGCTCCTGGCAGAAGAGGATTGGAGCCTAGCGGTGCGTCATTGAACTGGTACTGCCAAACCTGCGCGCCACCGCGGCGCGCCGCCTCGGTGGTGAACAATGCGGGACAGGCGAAGACACCGTCGGTAATCACCTGGGCCTTGGCCGCAGCGGGGGATGCGAAGTCGGACAAGGGATATCGGTCGAGGATGCGAGTGCTGTTGTCCTGGAACAGATTCTGCGCCCAAGCGGCGTAGCTTTCGGCGGTGGGCATGGTGGCTCGTGCGTAGTCGAGCAGCGCGATGAAGGTCGCGCCCTCCTCGGCATTGCTGCCGACGATCAGCGGAACATCCTGCGCGGCGCCGTTCGACAGGGCCTCTTCTGGGCTGGTGGTTATCACCACGCCGTCTCGTACCGGGGTCCATCCGACGTTCATCGTGCTCAATGTCGTTGTGGGGGAGCTCAACAGCTGATCGACGGGTAGCTCTCGCAGGCATCGCAACCGCGTCGCGGGTTCACCGCAGCCGAGGTCTGCGGCGTAATCGGCCGCTCGCTCATAGGCGACCTCCTCGGTGGGGGGAACCAGCGGGCTACGAGCGCAGGAACCGCTTTCGACGATAGCTTTCGCGTACAGACCGCGTGCGGTGGGAGAGGCCAATTGGGTGCATACGCTCATACCCCCGGCGGACTCACCGAACAGGGTGACGTTCTCCGGATCTCCGCCGAAGGCGGGCGCATTGTCTCGGATCCAGCGCAGTGCCGCTTGTTGATCGAGAGTGCCCCAGGTTCCGGTGATTCCACTATTCTCGGCGGCCAGTTCGGGTAACGCGAGAAATCCGAAGGGCCCTACCCGGTAGTTTGGGATCGCGACGATAACCCGGCCCTCGCGGACGAGCCGAGCGGGAGAATTGTATTGGGCATTGGATCCCAGGACGAACGCACCGCCGTAGAGCCACACCATAACCGGCAGTACTTCGCCGTCGGTGTGTTCGGGGACGTAGAGATCGATGGTCAGGCAGTCTTCGCTGGAAGGTTGCAGCGCAGGCAGATTGGGTAACGGCGGCGATTGCGGACATTGCGGGCCGTGCGCGAGCGCCGAACGGATACCGGTCCACGATGGTGCAGGTCGGGGTGGCGCGAACCTGCCGGTGTCTGCTGTCGAGGCCGCGAAAGGCACTCCGAGATATTTCTGTATGCCGTCGGCGTGGATGCCGCGGATGGTGCCCGCGGAGACCGTCACGGCGGGATCGGAAGGGACGTCGCCAGGCGCTGCGCCAGTCGGCGAGAATGCGGCGATAAGGCCGATAATGCCTGCTAGAGACAACAACCGCGCCGGATATCGGTGGCGCTCGACGGCGGTGCCGGTGAACCGCATGTGCAACTCCCACTATCAAATACTTTTGAGACAAAAGGATGTTAAGTGGGCGGTGACGCCACCGTGCCGCTTTGCTCGATTTCGCCGAATGCCGGCTGTGCGAGATCATTCGCTCAAAGCGACGAGCAACAGTCGCAGAGACGGGAGGGCTGCCTGCAGTGCGTGACGGTCCGCGGCAGGCAACTCGCGCATAGTGTCGCGCAAGACGGTGGCACTTGCCCGGTCGTACCGGTCCAGAAGCTGCCGCGCTCGAGTCGAAGCCACGAGTAGCGCCCCGCGCCCGTCGGACGGCAGTGGTCGGCGCTCTACGAGGTCGGCGGCGGACATGGTCCGAACGAGGTTGCTGATAGTGGACTGTGCCACTTTGAGTTCGGTGGCGGCTCGACTCGGAGCGAGGCCGCCGGTCGCGACGAGCAGCCGGAGCAGCTCGATCTGGGCTTCCGGTAGGTCCGGCAGTCCTTCCGCCGAGCGTGTTCGCCGCAGCACAGCGCGTCGCAGGGGTCCGAGTAACGCACTGAGCTGCGCCTCGGGCGGGGACGTCGAGTCAGGAGCGATTGCGCGGGTGTCCACGCGCTCATTCTGCTCCGGCGGCGGTCATCACTCCTGGGCGAGGCGCTCGGCCCGCCCGAGGCGGAGCCCGCTATTGAGCCGGCCCTTGCTGGTAGAGATCACGTCCTGTGCCGCGGTGTTCGAACCGGCCAGGCGTGGATCACACCGCAACACCTCGGCGCGCGAGTATCCGCTTTTGCGGATTACAGAGCTTTCGTCGCCATTTCGAATCGCACTGCAGCAGCGCTCAGCAAGCAACCGCTGCGTGGTCTTACCAAGAGGGAGGGCACCCTTGGCCTTCAGGGATTCCAACAACCTCGGCGGATCACACGGAACTTTCGGCCGGCTTCGGCGGTGAGATCCAGCAGGTAGGGGAGGCGGCCGATGTTGATGGCCGTCAGAGCGTAGCCGTCGGCGTCGAGATCCATGGAGATCAGTACATGCTCGAGCGCCATGCAGCGCTCGCCGATTTCTTCGAGGGCCGCGACGGTGTCTTCCCCTTGGTCGCAATCGTGGAGCGTGGCGATGAATGCGGGGGCAGCCGCACAACCGTCGGCTGATCAATCCCGTCGTTGTGGGGCGACGGCGTCTACAGCGCGCTGAAGACGTAGTCCCGGAACGCTGCATCTCGCGTGGTCAGGAAGTCGACAGCTCGCTCGGATAACACCAGCCGGCCCTTCCTCGCCAAACCGAAGTCATCAGCGCAGGCACGGCCGGTGACGATCAGACCGCGCAGGGGCGGGATCTCGAACGGGGGGATATCGTAGTAGCCCTTGTCGCTGACTTCGCCGGTGAGCGGCCCGAACTCGAAGCCGGTCAAGTCGGTTTCCTCGAGGGCGGCCGCCAGCGGCTCGGTGACCGCGAACGCTCCCCCGTACGAGGTTACGAGGTCCGAGAACAACGGCACTTCGAAAGTCAGGTGCGCCGATACCTGGCGGGGCGGGTCGAAGCTCTCATCCCACTCGACCCCTCCGAAGTCGGCTGGGCATTCGGGTTCGACCGGATAGAACTTCATGGCGGACCTTCGACGTCGAGTGATTGTTGATCCTGGCGCGGCGAGTTTACTTGCCTCCCTTCGGATATAGCTCGCTTCGAGCTTCCGATACACGCCGTCGGGGCGCCCGGTGGGTGGTTACCCCACACCGCGGACGAACGCATGGTAATGGACGACTTCAGCAGCCGTGCGCTACTGCGGCAGATCAGCAAGAAGGCATAGCCAATCGCATGTACAACCTGTCCGGCATCGACCCCGCGGTCCAAGGTGCCGACTTCGTCAAGTCCAGCGCCAGCGGCGGAAATGCCAACTGTGTCGAGGTCGCCAAGCTCCCCGGCGGCGACGTTGCGGTAAGACATTCCAAGGTTCCAGGCGGTCACGTCATCGTCTACAGCCCCAGCGAGTGGGCCGCGTTCACGGCTGGCGTTCGCGCTGGCGAGTTCGACTAGGTGCAGGACCGTGAACGATGAACTGAACACCGCCGTCTGGAAGAAGAGCAGCTTCAGCCAGCCTTCTGGAGAGTGCGTCGAGGTGGCACGCCTTTCCGGCGGAAGAGTGGGCGTCCGTGACAGCAAGAACCCCGGCGGCCCGGCGCTGGTCTTCACCCCGGGCGAATGGAACGCGTTCATCTCCGGTGTCGAAGGCGGCGAATTCACCCTCTGAGGGATATGGACGACCATAATCGTTCACATGCCGGAAGACACCGAAACCCCCGGTACACCTGGGGGTTTCGTCGCGCCTGCCGCCTGGCGGCGACGCAGGCCGGGGTCGAACCGCGGGCGTCATCGAGCGGTGGATTTCGGGGGTGTTAATCGCCGGTTCGTCCTCACCACAACAACATCTCCCTGTTGGAAAGCAGGTCATGTTCCCGTCACATCCACTGGTTAGTCTTTTCGGAATTCGCAGTTCGCGGTAGAGGAGTCGTCACAATGACGGACACACTTCCGAGCAAGACCCAGGTGCTTCGCGCCTGCCGAGGCACCCACTCCCCCGGCCACCCGGTGCTACGCGCTGCCCACGATCTCACCGAGATCCACGAACGGCGATTAGCCGCGCTTCCGGAGCATCTAGCCGAATTGGAGCTGATGCGAACCGATTTGGTGCGAGTCATCGACTGCTGGGTGACGGCGCAATTACCGCCCTCGCACGGCGCGGCCAGGGTGCACACCGAAACCATGGGGGCCGTCATCGATCGGCTGGCGCAATTGACCGCCAGCGCCTATGCCGCACTGGCACACGCCACCGGCAAGGATCTCGCCATAGTCTGGGAGAACCTCGCCGAATTGGCCGTGGGCTACGAGGATTTGGCCTCGGAAGTCTGCACCGGCCGCCGCCGGTTACCCGGTACACACTGAGTCCGCGGCGGCTACTTCGCCGGCGGGCGCAGCGTGGCGTACCAGTCGAGGAGTTCGGGAGCGTCCACCGCGGTGGGCGCTACCACCTTCGCCGGATCCGCACCCTGGAAGATCTTCTTGATGGGTACCTCGAGCTTCTTGCCCGTGCGCGTGTGCGGGATGCCCGGGGCCTCGAGAATGTGATCGGGCACGTGCCGGGGCGAGACCTCGGTGCGAATGGCGGCATTGATGCGGGATTTCAGCTCGTCGGTGAATTCCGCACCGGGAGCCAGGGTTACGAACAGCGGCATCCAGTAGCCGCCGTCGGGCTGTTCCGCTCCGATGACCAAGGCCTCGGCGATTTCGGGCAGTCGTTCCACCGCCTGGTAGATGTCGGCGCTGCCCATGCGAATGCCGTGCCGGTTCAGGGTGGAATCCGAGCGGCCGTGCACGATGACGCTGTCGTGCTCGGTGAGCGTGATCCAATCGCCGTGCCGCCAGACGCCGGGGTACATGTCGAAATACGCGTCGCGGTAGCGGGATCCGTCCGCGTCGTCCCAGAATGCCACCGGCATGGACGGCATGGGCGCGGTGATCACCAGTTCCCCGACCTCCCCGTGCACCGGTTTGCCGGATTCGTCCCAAGCCTCCAGGGCTACACCGAGATACGGTGCGGAGAGTTCACCGGGCCACACCGGAACGGTGCGCACGCCACCGATGAAGGCCGACACCACGTCGGTGCCACCGCTGATCGAGGCCACCGGCACGCGGTCACCGACATTGTCGCGCAACCACAGTGACGAGGACGGCGGCAGCGATGATCCGGTGATACCGACCAGGCGCAGCGCGGACAGATCATGATCAGCGCGGGGCACCGATCCGGCCTTCGCGCACGCCAGCACGTAGCCGGGGCTGGTGCCGACGACGGTCGCTCCCACGCGAGACGCGATGGCCCACAGCGCATCCGGGGTGGGCGCCGACGGACTGCCGTCGTAGCAGACGATGGTCGCGCCCACCAGGAGTCCGGCGACCTGGAAGTTCCACATCATCCAGCTCGGGCTGGTGTACCAGAAGAACGTATCGTCCGGACCGATATCCGACTGCAGCGCAACCGCTTTCAGATGCTCGAGCACGACTCCGCCGTGCCCGTGCACGATGCCCTTGGGCTTGCCGGTGGTGCCGGAGGAGAACAGCACCCACAGCGGATGATCGAAGGCGACGGGTTCGGCGACCAGCGTCGCCGAACCCCCCGCGCGCTCGATGTCCGCCCAGGACAGCGCATCCGGCACGTTTCCGCCGAACCGCGACACCACCACCGTGGCGGCCAGGGACGGCAATCCCGCGCGCAGCGCCGCGATGTCGGCGGTCTTGTCGTGCGTCTTCCCGCCGAATCGATACCCGTCCGCGGTGATCAGTACCTTCGGCTCCAGCTGCCCGAGCCGATCCAGCGCGGCCTGGGCGGAGTAGTCCTGCCCGCACGCGCTCCACACCGCGCCGATGCTCGCGGTGGCGAGGAACGCGATGACCGCTTCCGGGATGTTCGGCAGATAGCCCGCGACGCGATCCCCGGCGGTCACGCCGTGCTCACGCAGTACCGCCGCGAAAGCCGCCGTCGCACCGATCATGTCGGCCCAGGACAGTTCGGTGACGCTACCGTCCTCGTCCACTCCGAGAATGGCCGGCCGATCGGTGCGCGCCCGGCGCAGCACGTGATCGGCGTAGTTCAGCTCGGTGCCCGGAAACCACCGCGCGCCCGGCATTTCCGCCGATTCGAGCACTTCGTCCCCGCGCTCGCCGACGTCGAAGTAGTCCCAGAGCGCACCCCAGAAACCGGGCAGATCGGCGACCGACCACTGCCACAGCGATCGATAGTCCGGCGCCTGTACCCCGGTTCGCCGCCGCACGAAATCCGCGAAATCGGTGACCCGCGCACCGGCGATATCCGCCGTGCTCGGCACCCACTGTGGTTCCACCGTCAATCCTCCTACGCTGCGCTGCCTACGACGCGGATTCGGCGGTCTGCGCCCGCTGCACGATCCGCTCGGCCTGCCGGATGACCGGCATGTCCACCATGCGGCCTTCGAAGGTGAAGACCCCGGGCTGATTCGGCACTTCCGCCAGTAGCCTGCGCGCCCAGTCGACCTCGGCGGGCGCGGGCGCGTAGGCGCGGCGGATGACCGGTATCTGACTCGGATGAATGGCGACCTTGGCATCGAAACCGATGGCGATCGCGTCCTGCGCTTCCGCCGCCAGCCCGTCCAGATCCGGGATGTCCAGGTACACCGAATCGAGCGCGAGTTTGCCGTACGCCTTGGCCGCCAGCAGCGATTGCGAGCGCACGTGCCGGCACACGTCCCGGTAGCTCCCGTCCGCGTGCCGCGATGCGTTGCCGCCCAGCGCCGCGATGAGATCCTCCGCGCCCCACATCACGCCGATGGCGTTGCGCGCCATGAGCGCCCGGCCCACCGCCATGGCACCCAGCGGGGATTCGATCAGCGCGATGACCTCGTGGTCCCCGAGTTGGGTGATCTGTTCGGCCGATTCGCATTTGGGCAGCATGATGCGCCGATAGTCGGTGCGCGCCAGCGCATCCAGGTCGAGCATGTGCTCGAGCGTGCCCGCCGCGTTCACCCGGACAACGGTACGTTCGGGGTCCTGCGGGTGCTCGATGAGCGCGGTGCGGGCGGCCGCCTTGTCGATGTCGGCGACCCCGTCCTCCAGGTCGATGATCACCACATCGGCCGCGGCCAGGGCCTTGCCGTAGCGCTCGGGCCGGTCGGCGGGACAGAACAGCCACGCCGGTCCCGGCATGTCCCAGCTCATGCCGGCCGCTTTCGCACGAGCGTCTTGCGATGGGCGGTGGCCACCACGTCCCCGTGTTGATTGCGTCCGGTGTGCGCGAATGTCACGATGCCCTCCCCGGGCCTGCTCTTGGATTCCCGCAGGTCCGCGATCTCGGTTTCCGCGTACAGCGTGTCACCGTGGAACAGCGGCTTCGGGAATGCGATGTCGGAGAAACCGAGATTGGCGACGATGGTGCCCTGGGTGAGCTGCGCGACGGAGAGTCCGACCAGGGTCGAGAGCGTGAACATCGAGTTCACCAGGCGCTGGTTGAACGGCTCCTGGGTCTCGGCGAAGGCCGCGTCCAGATGCAGCGCCTGGGTGTTCATGGTCAGCGTGGTGAACAGGACGTTGTCCGCCTCGGTGATGGTGCGCCCGGGCCGGTGCTCGTACACCACGCCGAGTTCGAATTCCTCGAACCACAATCCGCGCTGCACGACTCGCCGCCGGGTCCCGTTGTCGGTCACAGGCCCAGCTCCCGCCCGATCAGCATCAACTGCACCTCCGTGGTGCCCTCACCGATTTCCAGGATCTTGCTGTCGCGATAGTGCCGCGCCACAGCGTAGTCGTTCATGAAACCGTAGCCGCCGAAGATCTGGGTGGCGTCGCGGGCGTTGTCCATGGCGGCTTCGCTGGCGACCAGTTTGGCGATGGACGCCTGCTTCTTGAACGGCTTGCCCGAGAGCATGAGCGCGGCCGCGTCGTAGTAGGCGGTGCGGGCCATATGGGCGCGCACCTCCATGCGGGCGATCTTGAAGGCGATGGCCTGGTTGCTGCCGATCGGCCGGCCGAACGCCTCGCGCTCCTTCGCGTACTTGACGCTCTCGTCCACGCAGCCCTGGGCCGCGCCGACCGAGAGGGCGGCGATGGCGATGCGGCCCTCGTCCAGGATCCGCAGGAAGTTGGCGTAGCCGCGCCCCTGCTCGCCGAGCAGGTTCTCCGCGGACACCCGGACGTCGGTGAAGCTCAGCGGATGGGTGTCCGAGGCGTTCCAGCCGACCTTGTTGTACGCGGGCTCGGCCACGAATCCCGGTGTGTCCGTGGGGACCAGGATGGTGGAGATCTGCTTCTTGCCGTCGGTGGTTCCGGTGACGGCGGTGACGGTCACCAGGCGGGTGATGTCGGTGCCGGAGTTGGTGATGAACTGCTTGCTGCCGTTGATGACCCAGGTGTCGCCGTCCAGCACCGCGGTGGTGCGGGTGCCGCCCGCGTCGCTGCCCGCGCCGGGTTCGGTGAGGCCGAAGGCGGCCAGGGCACGTCCGGAGGTCAACTGCGGCAGCCATTCCCGCTGCTGCTTCTCGTTGCCGAAGCGGTAGATCGGCATGGCGCCCAGTGAGACACCGGCTTCCAGGGTGATGGCCACGCTCTGGTCGACCTTGCCGAGTTCCTCGAGCGCCAGGCACAGGGCGAAGTAGTCGCCGCCCATGCCGCCGAATTCCTCCGGGAACGGCAGGCCGAACAGGCCCACGTCCGCCATGCCCGCGATCACTTCGTACGGGAAGCTGTGCTCGGCATCGTGCTTCGCGGCGACCGGCGCCACCACCTGGTTGGCGAAATCGCGCACGGTGAGGGCCAGTTCGCGGTACTCGTCCGGCAGCGTGCCGGTGGACAGGAAGTCGGTCATGAGGGCGTGTGCTCCTGGTTTTCGGCGGTGATGATGCGGGCGAGCGGCTGATCCAGGCGGACCTGCGCACCCGGTGCGACGAGAAGTTCGACCCGGCCCGCGACCGGAGCGGTGAGCGCGTGCTCCATCTTCATGGCTTCGACCACGACGACGGCGGTTCCGGCGGCGACCTCGTCACCGGTGGCGACCGGGGTGGCGATGACCGATCCGGGCATGGGGCTGGTGATCTCGGCATCGCCCACATGCGCTCCGGCACTGCGGATATCGGCCTCGGCGACCTCGCGCAGCAGCGCGACGCCGGTGGCGTCGGCGACCCAGAGCTGTTCGTCCAGCGCGGCGACGCCCACCCGGGTGCGCAGACCGTCCAGGGTGAGGATCAGCTCGCCGTCCGTCGAGGTGGCGGTGAGGGAACGCTTCGCACCGTCCTCCAGCCACACCTGCGCGTCGCCGGGGGCGCCGGTGAGGTGCACGTGTTCGGTGCGATCGCCGCCGACCAGCCGGAAGGTGGTGGGCGCGGGTGCGCCGACCCGCCAGCCGGTCGGGGTCGCCCACAGGTCGCCCGGGGTGCTCGGCCAGCGCCGCAGCCACAGCCGGACGGCCGCGGCGATGAACTGCTCGTCGGTGACCGGGGCGGGCGTGAAGTCGCCCGCGCGGCGGTCCAGGAGACCGGTGTCCAGATGTCCGGCGCGGACATCGGGGTCGGCGATCAGGAAGCGCAGGAAGTCGATATTGGCGCGCACACCCATGATGCGGGTATTCCGCAGCGCGGTATCGAGTTTCGCCAGCGCCCGGGTCCGGTCGGGGGCGTAGGCGATGACCTTGGAGAGCATGGGGTCGTAGTCGGTGCCGACCACGGTGCCCACGCGCAGGCCCGAATCCACGCGCACGCCATCGCCTTCGGGCTCGGACAGGTCCAGCACGGTGCCGCCGGTGGGCAGGAAGCCGCGGCCCGGATCCTCGGCGTACACCCGCGCCTCGACGGCGTGGCCGGTGAGGCGGATGTCGGACTGCTGCACGGACAGCTTCTGCCCGGCGGCGATCCGAACCTGGCATTCCACCAGGTCCACGCCGGTGACGAGTTCGGTGACCGGGTGCTCGACCTGCAGGCGGGTGTTCATCTCCATGAAGAAGAACTCACCGGGATTGTCGGCGGAGACGATGAATTCGACGGTGCCCGCGCCCACGTAGTCCACGCTGCGCGCGGTATTGCAGGCGGCGGCGCCGATGCGGGCCCGGGTCTCGGCGTCCAGCAGCGGGGACGGGGCCTCCTCGATCACCTTCTGGTGGCGGCGCTGCAGACTGCATTCGCGTTCGCCCAGGTGCAGCACGTGGCCGAACTCGTCGGCCAGGATCTGCACCTCGATATGCCTGGGGCGGTTGACGAATCGCTCCAGGAACAGGGTGTCGTCACCGAAGGCCGCGCCGGCTTCGCGGCGGGCGCTGATCAGCGCGTCCGGGAGCAGGGCCGGGTCGTCGACGCGGCGCATGCCCTTGCCGCCACCGCCCGCGGACGGCTTGACCAGCACCGGGTAGCCGATATCGGTTGCGGCGGCGATCAATTCGTCGTCCGTCAGGCCCGGGCGGGCGATACCCGGCACCACCGGCACGCCGTAGGCCGCGACGGCGTTCTTGGCGGCGATCTTGTCGCCCATGACCTCGATGGCGCGCGCGGGCGGTCCGAGGAAGGCGATGCCCGCCTCGTCCAGCGCGGCCGCGAAGGCCGAATTCTCGGACAGGAAGCCGTATCCGGGGTGCACGCCCTGCGCGCCCGAGCGCACGGCGGCGTCGACGACCTTGGCGATGTCCAGGTACGACTCGCGGGCCGCGGCCGGGCCCAGGCGCACGGCAACATCGGCCTCGTGCACGTGGCGGGCATCGGCGTCGGCGTCGCTGTACACCGCGACCGAGCGAATTCCCATGGTGCGCAGCGTGCGAATGACGCGGACCGCGATCTCGCCGCGATTGGCGACCAGCACCGTGTCGAACCCGACGGGGTGGGCTTTGTTCATCATCTCGATCACATCCGGAAGACGCCGTAGGAGACGTCTTCCAGCGGTGCTTGCGCACACGCCGAAAGCGCCAGGCCGACAATGGTTCTGGTATCCGCGGGGTCGATGACGCCGTCGTCCCAGAGGCGCGCGGTGGAGTAGTAGGGATTGCCCTGCGCCTCGTACTGATCGCGGATGGGGGCCTTGAAGGCCTCCTGATCCGCCTCCGACCAGGGCTTGCCGTTGCCGTCGAGCTGGTCGCCGCGCACGGTGGCCAGCACGGAGGCGGCCTGCTCGCCGCCCATGACCGAGATACGGGCGTTGGGCCACATCCACAGGAAGCGCGGGGAATACGCGCGCCCGCACATGGAGTAGTTGCCCGCTCCGTAGGAGCCGCCGATGACCACGGTCAGCTTCGGCACTCGCGCGCACGCGACGGCGGTGACCATCTTCGCGCCGTGCTTGGCGATGCCGCCGGCCTCGTAGTCGCGGCCGACCATGAAGCCGGTGATGTTCTGCAGGAACAGCAGCGGGATCTTGCGCTGGTCGCACAGTTCGATGAAATGCGCGCCCTTCATGGCGGATTCGGCGAACAGCACGCCGTTGTTGGCGACGATGCCGACCGGATGGCCGTGGATGCGCGCGAAGCCGGTGACCAGGGTGCGGCCGTATTCGGCTTTGAATTCGGTGAATTCGCCGCCGTCGACCACGCGGGTGATGACCTCGCGCACGTCGTACGGGGTGCGCAGGTCCACCGGCACCACGTCGTACAGCTCGTCCTGGGGTGCGATGGGATCCACGGTGGGCGCCACGTCCCACGGCACGGGGGTCTTCGGGCCCAGGGTGGCGATGATGTTGCGCACGATGCGCAGCGCGTCCTGATCGCTGTCCGCCAGATGGTCGACCACGCCGGAGGTGCGCGCGTGCAGATCACCGCCGCCGAGTTCCTCGGCGGTGACCACCTCGCCGGTGGCGGCCTTCACCAGCGGCGGGCCGCCCAGGAAGATGGTGGCCTGATCGCGCACGATGACGGTCTCGTCGCTCATGGCCGGGACGTACGCGCCGCCCGCGGTGCACGAGCCCATGACCGCCGAGATCTGCGCGATGCCCTTGGCGCTCATGTTCGCCTGGTTGAAGAAGATGCGGCCGAAGTGCTCGCGGTCGGGGAAGACCTCGTCCTGGCGGGGCAGGAACGCGCCGCCGGAGTCGACCAGGTAGATGCACGGCAGGTTGTTCTGCAGCGCGATCTCCTGCGCGCGCAGGTGCTTCTTCACCGTCATCGGGTAGTAGGTGCCGCCCTTGACCGTGGCGTCGTTGGCGATGATCACGCATTCGCGCCCGGCGACGCGGCCGATGCCGCCGATGACGCCCGCACCCGGGCATTCGTCGTCGTAGAGACCGTTGGCCGCGAGCGGCGAGAGCTCCAGGAAGGGCGATCCCGGATCCAGCAGCTGGTCCACGCGCTGGCGGGGCAGCAGCTTGCCGCGGGCCAGGTGGCGTTCACGGGACTTCTCGGGTCCGCCCAGCGCGCTGACCGCCAGCCGTTCCCGCAGTTCTCGCACCAGCGCGAGATGCGCGGCCCGATTACCGGTTCGCACTTGTTCGGTGACCGTCATGCGCTGTACCTCTCCACGGGGTTGATCCTGACGCTCGGTTAATCCCCACTAACTCGAAAATAAGATAATCTTCACTAACTGAGTTGTCCAGGACCGGCGAAGGGAGCAGCGGTGACCAGCAGCGATACCGTCGCCCCGACGCGTCGCGAACAGCTCAAGGCACAGCGCAGACAGCAATTGCTGGAGGCGGGCGCGCGCCTGATCGCGGATCGCGGGTTCCTCGGCATGCGGCTCGACGATCTGGGCGCGGCGGCCGGCATCAGCGGGCCGGCGGTCTATCGGCACTTCCCCAACAAGGAGGCCCTGCTCGTCGAACTCCTGGTCGGCATCAGTCAGCGCCTGCTGGAGGGCGGCCGCGCGGTGTCGGCGGCAGCGGACTCCCCCGCCGCGGCCCTGGACGCCCTCATCGACTTCCACCTCGACTTCACCCTCGGGGAGCCCGAGCTGATCCGCATCCAGGATCGCGATCTCGAGAATCTGCCCGAGGGCGCGCGCCGCCAGGTACGCCGCACCCAGCGCCAGTACGTCGAGGTCTGGGTCGCCGTCCTGCGCGACCTGCACCCCGAACTGCCCGAGGCGACCGCACGCGTCCAGGCCCACGCCACTTTCGGCCTGA
Organism: Nocardia sp. NPDC005978; assembly: GCF_040614455.1. Classification (NCBI taxonomy): domain Bacteria; kingdom Bacillati; phylum Actinomycetota; class Actinomycetes; order Mycobacteriales; family Nocardiaceae; genus Nocardia; species Nocardia sp. NPDC005978. The sequence continues at coordinate 5,133 of NZ_JBEXUS010000015.1, read as the reverse complement.
TGAACTCCACCCCGCACAGCGCGCCGCCGGCGACCCGCGCGCGGCCGATCCTGCGCCGCATGGCCTCGGCCGCGCTGCGGCCATAGGCGGCGTCCACCCGCGTCGCCGCGAAATGCGCTGAAGCAGAACACCGGAACGCTCCTTGCCGCCGCACACGGCCGGCCCGGCTCAGATACCGCGGAGTTCGCTCTCGGCCGTGCGCAGGACCATGTGGAAGCCCGTGCGGATGACCGGCAGGAACATCGCGGTCCAGAGGCCGGGCAGGATCGGCGACGCTATCTCGAAGGTCGAGAACCAGCGGACCTGGGTGCCGTGCGGGACGGCCTTGAAAGCGATGAAGCCTTCCTGATGTCGCAGGGGCGGAACCGATTTCAGGAGCCGGTAGCGCACGAGTTCGGGTGGGTTGTACTCGACTATCTCCTCGGTGAGACGGATGAGGGGGGTGACGATGAGACGCACCGCGCCGACGCCGTGACCGTTGGTGTTGCCGGGACGGACCAGGGTGACGCGGCGGCACATCGGGACGCGCTGGAAATTGGTGGCGTCGGTCATCCAGTCGAAAACGTCGGGCAGGGGGGCTCGGAGGGTGCGCTCAACATCGACCGTGCGCATGCCGGCTCCGTTCTGCTCTGCTCGGATCTCTGGGCAGCCTAGGGGATCCGGGGGCCCGGCCGCGAAGGAAACGCTGCGAATACTCGAATCCGGCGGCTCGATTCGGGTGAGCGCCTTGGTCTTTCGCTGCCGAGCGGGCCACGGCGGGGCCGTCGGGCCGAACCCGGCAGGGCTGCAAAAGACCTGGTGACTACCATTGCCGATATGAATGTCGAGGAGCAGCGCGTTATTCGCCGCCGCCCGAAGAATCGGCGTGCCCAGATCGCCGCCACCTCGGCGGCCGCCTTCGGCTCGCTCGGCTATCACGGGGTCAGCATGGAGGACATCGCCGCACGCCTGGGGATCTCCTCCGCCGCGCTGTATCGGCACTATCCGAGCAAGTACGCGCTGTTCCGCGAGGAGTTGCTGCGGCTCGGGCAACTCACCGTCGATTCGGTCACCCCGCCGCCGGACACCGGCGAGCTGACCCCGCTCGAACGCCTGAGCGTCGTACTGGACCGGGTCATCGCCGAAACCGTCGGCAACCGCGCCACCGTCACGCTGGTGCGCTGGGAACAGCGCTACCTCGACGAGACCGATCATCGGACGCTGGCCGAGCAGTTCGCCGCGGCGCTGTCCACCCTGCGCGGGCTCATCGCCGACATACGGCCCGATCTCGACGACGCCGACTGCGCGGTCCGGGCGGTCGCGGTCTTCAGCGTGGTCAGCAGCATCGGGGATCATCACGCCGCGCTGCCGGTGAAACCGCTGAGCGCGCTGCTGCATTCGACGGCGCTGTCCCTGGTGACCGCGGAACTGCCGCCGCCCGGCATCACCACCAGCGCGCCGCGCGCGACCGAGATTCCACAGTCGTTCAAGCACGAACTGCTGCTGAAGAAGGCGGTCGAGCTCTTCCACCAGCGGGGTTATCCGAATGTGAGCGTGGAGGACATCGCCTCGGCGGCCGATCTGTCCGCGGCCTCGGCGGTGTACCGCTACTACCGCAGCAAGGGCGATCTGCTGGCCGCGGCGTTCCGGCGCGCGGCCGATCGGGTGTCCGGCGCCATCGGCCCCGCGGTGGCCTCCTCGGCCGGGCCCGCCGAGGCGCTGACCAAACTCGTGGACCTCTACGTCGCGGGTTCCTTCGCCGAGCGCGAGCTGACCTTCGTCTACTACGCGGAGTTCGGGCACGTCTCGGCCGAGGAGCGCACCATGCTGCGCAACGTCCAGCGGCTCATCGTGGCCGAATGGGTGCGCCTGCTGGTGGCGGTCCGGCCCGAACTGTCCGACGGCGAGGCCAGGATCCTGGTGCACGCCGGATTCGGCCTGGTGGTCGATCTGGGGCGGGTCTTCGGTGACGATCAGCGAGTGTGCCCGCAGGAGCGCGTGATTCGGCTCATGGAGGTCACCCTCTTCGGCGCGGTGCCGGGCCGGCGGGCCTGAGGCCGCGGTGACGCCCGCCCGATCGGCTCGAGCCGATCAGGCGGCGCCGCGATCCGGGAAACTCAAGTGGCCGCGAGTACCGACACGGGAGTGAAGGGCGCGTAATCGCACACATGTCCATTATCCCAATCCCAGAGTGAGATCGGGTCCACGGCAACGCCGCTTTGCAGAATCAGTCGCCAACCGGCGTCCTCGCGCTGCCAGATGTCACCGTCGCGGTCCCAGTACAGACCTACGGCGCTCGGCTCGAGCATTTCGTCGTGGCTCATGCTGTTCATCCCCACTGCTCTTCCTTCCCACTTCGTAGCTAACGGCCAGCGAGTGCGCGAAGAGATACACCGCAGCGCCTACAAGCACTTTCGCGGTGGTTACAGCTCAACTACCACTTCAATATATTTGCCAATCATTCGCCCCCTAAGTAAGCGCGCTGGGCGAGTTGCACATTGTCCGAGAGTTGCGGCGATTCGCCGCAACAATTTTCGGCGACGGACGCATTGCCATGTCCGAATCGTCCGGTTACCCAGGGAAATCGGGGCGTCACCCGCCAACGAACCTAGCCGCCAGGGCGGAATGCCCTGGCGGCTGGAAGCTTTGACCCGACGGTTCGGCCCGAGCGCGGGATCGGACCGGCGCGAACGACTAGTTCGCGGGGAAGGTGATCGGCGGGATCTCGAACGTAGAGCCGGTACCCAGCATCTTCGCCAGTACGCCGAGGAAATTGTCTACAGCACTGCCGGTCATGACGAGGCCTAGACGACGGGCGGGGTCACGGGCGGGGTGCCCGGGGTGACGGACAGATCCGAGCCCGAGCTGATCAGGTGGGCGATAGCCTGCAGGAGGCTGGTGAAGCCGGCGCTTCCGAGGTCCATGTGGTTATTCCTTTACAGCACAGAGGTTCTAGAAGGGGACTGGATCAGGCCAGCTTCGGGTCGTACCCGATTTTCGAGCCCGTTCCGAGGAACGTCAGGATCTGAGCCAGCACGGCGGTGATGTCGACGCCTTCCATGACGTCTCCTTTCAATCGTTGTTATTCGGATTCCGACATCGCTTCGACGAGCGAGGCCGGCCGCATGTCGGTCCAGTGCGACTCCACGTATTCCAGGGAGTCCGCGCGCCGTGCGGGTCCGAAGGCGATGGTCCATCCGCTCGGAATGGCGGCGAAGACCGGCCACAGCGAGTGCTGGGCCTCCTCGTTCACCAAAACATAGAACTGAGCGTTCTCATCATCGAAGGGATTGCTCAACGAACTGCCTTTCTTCACCGACACAGCAAGCTGTGAAAACGATGCATTTCAGAATGTACATCAGGCGTCAGTTCGACGCACCTGAATCTTCGAACTGTGGAATTACCGGTGATCCACCTGCCTGCGCAGGGCATTGAGCACCCGGGCGACGCGCGCCAGGGCCTCGGGCGAGGCCATCTGCCAGTGCGTGGCCTCGACCGCGTAGCTGTGCACGATGCCGTCGATGACATCGCGCCAGCCCGAGACCCCGAGCGCGCCGCTCGGATCGTCCAGGGCCGCGGCGAAGTAGAGCAGGCTGCCCTTGAAGCTGCGGGGCTCGTAGGCGCCGATCAGGCCCAGCGAGGCCAGACCCGAGTCGATGATGCGCTCCACCCGCTCGGCGGTGACCGAGGCGAACGGCTCCGGCAGCGCCGACAGGCGTTCGGCCAGTGCCACCGGGTCCGGCTCGGCCGACTCCGCGCCGGAGTCCGCACCGAGCAGTCCGCCGAGCAGTTCGGCGACCGGCAGCCGCACCGGCCCCTGCACGTCCGCTTCCAGCGAGCTGTCCAGCATGGCCAGCGTCGCGACCTCCTGACCCTGCTCCTGCAACTGGACCGCCATGGCGTGCGCGAGCACGCCGCCCAGCGACCAGCCCAGCAGGTGGTACGGGCCCTCCGGCTGCACCGCGCGGATCTCCTCGACGTACCGGCGAGCCCAGCTCTCGATCGAATCCGGCAGCGGCGCATCCGATCCCAGCGTCGGGGACTGCAGACCGTAGATGGGCCGGTCCTCGTCCAGCTCGGCGGCCAGCGCGGCGAAGGACCAGGCGACACCGCCCACCGGATGGATGCAGAACAGCGGCGCGCCCGCGCCCTGCGGACGCAGCGGCAACAACACCTCGAACGCCGCGCCGGCGTCGAGATCCCCGGTGCTCCTGGACAATTCGGCGACGATGTCGGCCGGGGTCGGAGCGGTGAACAGCAGCACCACCGGGATCTTGCGTCCCAGGGCGGCGCCCAGTTCGGCCGCCAGGCGCACCGCGATCAGCGAGTTGCCGCCGAGCTCGAAGAAGTTGTCGTCGAGCCCGACCGGATCCCGGTCCAGCACCTCGGCGAAGACCGCGCACACCGCGACCTCCAGCTCCGCGGCCGGGGCCCGGAATTCGCGGGGCGCGAATTCGGGCTCGGGCAGCGCGGGACGGTCCAGCTTGCCGTTGGCGTTGAGCGGCAGTTCCTCGAGCACCACGAACGCGGACGGCACCATGTACGACGGCAGGCGCTCGGCCAGCGCCGCGCGGACGCGAGCCGGATCGAGCTCGATGTCCTGCTCGGTCGCGCCGACCACGTACGCCACCAGGCGATCGGATCCGGCCGCGCCGTCCGACTTGGCCAGCACCGCGGCCCGGGTGATCTCGGGCTGTGCCAGCAGCGCCGCCTCGATCTCGCCGAGCTCGATGCGGAAACCGCGGATCTTCACCTGGAAGTCGGTGCGGCCCCGGTACTCCAGCTCGCCGTCGGTCCGCCAGGCCACCAGGTCGCCGGTGCGGTACATGCGCTGCCCCGGTTCGAACGGGTTGGCCACGAAGCGATCCGAGGTCAGGTCGGCCCGGCCGAAGTAACCGCGCGCCAGCTGCGCACCGGCCAGGTACAACTCACCGGACACCCCGGCCGGGACCGGGCGCAAGCGCGCGTCCAGCACGTAGACCCGGCTGTTCCACTCCGGCGAGCCGATCGGCACCGACACCCGATCCGCCCCGGTCACATGGTGATTGGTGATCGAGACCGCGGCCTCGGTCGGGCCGTACAGGTTGAACAGCGCCGCGCGCGGATGTGCCCGCCGGAAGCGCTGGGCCACCGCGGCGGGCAGCGCCTCGCCGA